>NZ_JAUBSA010000024.1:0-64637 GCF_036702115.1 Microcoleus sp. LAD1_D5
GGAAATTGTGTAAGTAACTGTTGCACCCGGTGCTGCTGCCGTACTCCCGGTTTTGGTGGTAACGACATCGGCACTAGCAGCAACAATTGTAGTTGAGACTTGAGAGATGGGTTGGGAACTATTGTTGTTAGCTAGATTTGGGTCGAAAGTGCTGGAGGTGCTATAGGCCGTGTTAGTTAAGGCAGCGCCGAGTGTTGGGGGAACTATTGCGGTTATGGTGCGGGTGGTGCTAGCACCGTTAGCCAGAGTCGGAATCGCCGGCCAGATGACCGTCCTCGTTGTGGGATTGAAACTACCGTTGTTGTCAGTGCTGACGAAAGTTAAGCCCTCTGGGAGCGGATCTTGAATCAGGACGCTTTCGGCGCTGTTTGGCCCGTTATTAGTGGAAGTAATAGTGTAGGTAATCGTGCTGCTGGGTGTGGCGAACAGCGGGCCTTTTTTAACAATGGAAACGTCGGCTACGAGTGTAGGCTGATCTATACTTTCGACTATGACATTGTTAATTTCGTGAATGTTTGTGTTTCCCCCTGTCGAAGCAGCAAAGCCAAATTTAAAAGTACGTGGCACTTCTCCGTTTACGCTTGCCAAATTTGGTATGTCGAGCAGTGTTTCGCCCACATCATCAAAGCGGTCGTTGCTGTTCAAGTCGAAGGCAACTGTCAGACGGTTAGGTGTTGCTGAAGTCGTCGGGAATAAGGTAACTTGAACCCTTCTTTTAGCAGCACTGCGAGTGGTTGTATCTTTATTATCTATGCCAATGGTAATGGGAGTGTTAGTTAAAAATCTATAAGATGTGCTTTGGCTGCCTCTAATTCCTAGTGCATCAGGTGTCGGTCCCGGGCCGCCCACACGCCCTGCCGTGGGATTGGAAAAATTGCCAAACTCGTCTAATCCGACACCTAAATAACCTCCTAAAATACCGGGTGAAGTGGGAGTATTAGTATTCTGAGCATAGCCGAGAGAGCCGCCGAAGCCTCCCGCTTCTGTTGGCGTAGCTGTTCCGTCAATGAGGAAAAAACTAATGCCATCGGCACCAAGGAGGTTACCATTCGGATCAGGGACAGTACCTCTGTTATAGGCAAAGAAATCAAAGGTAACTCTCAGACCCTCCGTGGCAGAGATGGGGTTGTTGTAGATTACAAAAGCTGCTTGGTTAAAGGCGTTTGATGTTAATCTCAAAGTACCTGTTCCGGGTGTATCGCCAATCCCTAAAGCGGGAATAACGCCGTTGGGATTGGCGGCACCTGCGGTTAAGCCTGGGTTAGCTGTAGAGGCGTTGCCAACTCCATATATCCAAGGCCCGATTACTGTTGAATTTTTAAATTCTTCAGCCGCTAAGGTTGCCAGGACTGAGGTGTAGCCCTCTAGGACTTTTTTTTCAAAGGCTAGTTCGGTATTTATTTGTCCTGTAGTAATTTCTAATTTCCAGTCGCCGCCTAGTGCTGCACTCCCTGTTAGATTGTTGGAAGCCGCAACATTTGCTCCTGTTATTTTGCTGAGTTTTTGTATGAATTTTAGACCTGATTCCCCGGCGCCTGTGTTGCAACTTAACAGCAGAATACTACCTGTTTCGTTGAGAGCTTTACCCCACTGCTGCAATTGGCTGGAATAGGTTTCTATATTGTGAATATTGAGTTCTGTTGAGCCGATTTCTACTGATGCTGAGGCGCCGTGAGCAACTATTTGAATGCTGTTGAGGCTGTGCCTCGATGCTGCAATTTCGGCAATTTGTTCGATTCCATCCCGGCTTCTATCGAGCAGGACTACTTCTGTATCGCTTTTCACTCCCCTGAGGAACTCTTGGTAGTTTTCTACTTTTGAATCCACAATTGCTAGATTTTTTCGACTAGCCGTCACTGCTTTATGGCTAGCTTGTCTCAAGATTTTATTCTCCATATTGGTAGATTTCCGTGTGTGTGTAGATGACAAATTTGACAGATTTGGGAGAGTTTTCATTTTTGGTTAATTTGGTTGCTAAATCTAAGCTACCCCTGTTCATAAATGACGATAAACTTTCAACTATAAAGTTTAGAAAATTATTTTTTTGTGAGACATAATAGTTACCTATATTTGTTATGTGTGATGTTAGTCAATCCGTAGACAGGATTTACTGCGATCGCCCTGGGATGTCCTGATGCGGCCGATTGCTGCAACTCCTAACAGGAATAAGGGGTAACAGCCTTTGTGTTAGTCAAGATGCTCTATTTTTGGGAAAAATGATCTCAGGTCTAACGTTAGTTATATGGTAAATTACTTACGGATCCATCAGCATAAGGGGTCTCACCCCTCAGGATAATTTTCTGAGTCGGGTGACATCAAGGCTGGCTCAGACAACTTGAACCGTAAATATACTGAAAATATTAATTTCCTAAAAATTGGCAGATTTTGACTTTGAGGTGCGATCGCTGTTAAAAGTTGAGAGTACCGTATTTCTAGAGATTTATACTTATACTAATTGGGTGTGCAGTAAACTCACAGCCATGTAATAATAGCAACATAGCGCTACAAAAGTTAACAAAAAAAGTTGACAAATTATATCTGTTAATACCAGAATTGCGGTGACAAAAAAGAACGATCGCCCTTGAATACAAAAAGAACGATCGCCCTTTACACCCTCTTTATATCTAAATCATCAAACTGCGTCGATCGCACCCTCTAACGCGGCTTGCTAAGCGTCAATATCGAGTTCGCGCACTAAAAAAGCCCATTCATCAGCCAATTCTTCAATCACTTTAGCAGTAGGTTTGCCGCCCCCGTGTCCCGCTTTAGTTTCAATCCGAATTAACACGGGTTTTTCTCCCGCGTGGGTTTCTTGCAAAGCAGAAGCAAACTTGAAACTGTGGGCCGGAACCACGCGATCGTCGTGATCGGCAGTTGTAATCATTGTCGCCGGATAAGCCGTTCCCGGTTTGAGGTTGTGCAGGGGAGAATAGCCGTAAATTGTCGGAAATTCCTCGGCATTATCGGGAGAACCGTATTCCGAAGTCCAGGCCCAACCAATGGTAAACTTGTGGAATCGCAGCATATCCATAACCCCGACTGCGGGCAATGCCGCGCCGAACAATTCCGGTCGCTGAGTCATGCAAGCCCCTACTAATAAACCGCCGTTGCTACCGCCTGCGATCGCCAATTTGGCAGGTTTGGTGTATTTGTTTTCGATCAGCCATTCAGCGGCGGCGATAAAGTCGTCAAACACGTTTTGCTTGTTCAACTTTGTCCCTGCTTGGTGCCATTCTTCGCCGTACTCGCCGCCGCCCCGCAAACAGGCGATCGCATAAACTCCGCCCAGATCCAGCCACACGACATTGCTAATCGAAAAACTTGGAGTTAGCGACACGCCAAAACCGCCGTATCCGTAAAGATAAGTGGGGTTATTGCCATCAAGCTGCAAGCCTTTTTTGTGCGTGATAAACATCGGTACTTGCGTGCCGTCTTTGCTGGGATAAAATACTTGCTTTGTCTCGTAATCGTCGGGGTTAAAATCTACATTCGGTTGGCGGTAAATTGTGCTTTCGCCTGTCACCATGTTGTAGCGGTAAATCGTGTTTGGTGTAGTGAAACTCGTGTAAGCATAAAAAGTTTCGGTATCGTACCGCTTGCCACCAAATCCTCCCGCCGAACCGATTCCCGGCAAAGCTATTTCTCGCGTGAAACAGCCGTCTAAGTTGAAGATTTTAATTTGAGTGTAAGCATCTTTCAGATAAGAAGCCACAAATTGATTGTTGAGGATGCCAATACCTTGGAGGGTTTCGGCTGCTTCGGGGATAATTTCTGTAAATTTCCCTTGACTGTCATCGCCAGCGAGGGATAAAGGAGGGGAGTTGTTGGTGTCGATCGCAATTACCCGGCCACAGGGTGCATTTAAGTCAGTTTGAAACCAGAAGATAGGGCCTTCATTGTCGATGAAGCTGTACTCTGCCTCAAATTCGTTAATCAGTTCTACAACGGGCGATTCAGGGGCAGTTAAGTCTTTATAGAAAATCAGGTTTTTTGTTTCAGTTCCCTGCCAAACTGATACAATTAGATATTTGCCGTCTTCAGTGACGCCGCCGCTAAATCCCCATTCTTTTTGGTCTTGGCGAGCGTATATTAATACGTCTTCAGATTGGGGCGTGCCGATTTGGTGGTAAAACAGTTTTTGGTAATAGTTAACTTCTTCGTGCTTGCTTTTTTCGTTGGGTTCGTCGTAGCGGCTGTAAAAAAAGCCTTTACCGTCGTGAGTCCAAGATGCGCCTGAGAATTTCACCCACTTTAAATGATCGGATAAATCTGCGCCTGTTTCGATATCGCGGACTTTCCATTCTTGCCAATCCGAGCCGGAAGTTGACAAACCGTAAGCCATATGTTTGCCGTCTTCGCTGATAGCTACGCTACCCAAAGCAACGGTTCCATCTTCTGAGAGTGTGTTGGGGTCAATTAATACTTTGGGTTCGCCGTCAAGGGATGTTAAAGTATAGAGTACGGATTGGTTTTGCAGACCGTCATTCTTGTAGTAGAAATAGCGAGATCCTTCTTTGAAAGGTATGCCGTATTTCTCGTAATCCCAAAGTTGAGTCAGACGCTGTTTGATTTTTTCGCGCGCCGGAATTTCGTTGAGGTAGCCGAAGGTGACTGCATTTTGGGCTTCCACCCAAGCTTGGGTTTCCTCTGAGTCAGGATTTTCCAGCCACCTGTAAGGATCGGGTACTTTGACGCCGTGGTAGTCGTCTGTTTGGTCGATTTTGCGGGTTGTGGGGTAGCTTAAAGGTCGATCGAATAGGGTCATGGTTTTTTACTCTCGGTAACTTTGTCCAGTTTACCCTTTCGCGGCAGTGACGACAGGGAACAACAAAACTCAACACCAAATACCAAATACCCTACAGGTTGAAACCTGTCGCTACACAGATCAAACCCGCCGACGCGGGTTTGAGATATTACAAATTTGTGATTACGAGCCTCCACGAAGCAATCACAGAAGTTTGGGATATAGCTATCGTCCCACCCATTCTGAACTCTTCCTCCTATCTTCTCTTCCTTCGTGACAATAGCGCTAACGTGCCACTTCGCTAACGCACCTCGAAGCGGTTCGTTTCTATTACTTTTCAATCACTAATCACCCGTTTTTAACTAATCCAACTCCCTCCTTCCTTCCAAAGCGCGAGCTAATGTTACTTCATCGGCATATTCCAAATCTCCCCCCATCGGCAAACCAAAAGCTATGCGCGTCACTAGGGTAAAAGGTTTTAATAAGTGACCGATATAAAGAGTAGTAGTTTCGCCTTCCACGCTGGGACTAATAGCAATAATTACTTCCTTAATCTTTTGCTGACTGACGCGCCGGACTAATGGTTGAATGTTCAATTGTTCCGGGCCAATTCCATCCATCGGCGAGATAACGCCACCAACAACGTGATATTTGCCCATATATTCCCGCGTTTTTTCTAAAGCGATTACATCGCGGGATTCTGACACTACACAAATGGTATGACTGTCGCGGTTTGTATTGCGGCAAATTTCGCAAACAGGGTCAGCAGATAAGTGAAAGCATACTTGACAGAAACCTACTTGCTGTTTGGCATCAATCAAAGATTTAGCGAGGGCTTGCACTTCTTCGTCCGGCCGCTTCAAAATATGTAAAGCTAAACGCTGGGCTGTTTTTGGGCCGACTCCGGGCAAGCGCTGCAATTGTTCGATTAAACGAGCTAAAGGTCGAGTGTACATGAAGGTTAAAAATTAAAACACGGTAATGACTAATGACTAATCATCCTCCACTAACTTTAGCTTTATAGCCGAGTTTTGTGAGAATTTCGAGAAGTTGTTGAGCTCGATCGCCCTGAAGTTCGATTTCATTTTCCTTAACCGTCCCTCCTGCACCGCATTGAGCTTTAAGCTGCTTTGCTAAAACTGCCAAAGTTTCAGGTTTTCCCTGAAACCCGGTGATGACAGTGACAGTTTTGCCGCCGCGGCCTTTCCGAGACGCTTGCACTCTCAAATTTTGTTGAGCAGGCGGGACTTCGGCAACTCCTCTTTCGAGGGCGGCCGAATTGTCAACATTGCCAAACTCGGAGTAAACTATTCGTTTGCCGTCTGTCGTCTTGATATCACAATCTTTGCGTTTTTGGGCTGCCATATGTTAAAATGCCGGAACTTTTTTTAGGGGTATTTCTAGTTTTAGCGGGTTGGGGTATGGTTGCGATCGCTCGTTTGCGATCCCATCTTCTACCTATTGTATGAACCCGTCAAGGATTCAAGGAATTATAATGAAATTTGTTCGATCGGCTCAAGTCCCCAAGCGATTTGGTACGATCGACACCAAGCCTATAGCTTACCCGCGAATCTAAAAAATCTAAAATCTAAAATCTAAAATCAAATGACTGTCACCCCCCTGCATCTCACCACCGAAACCAGCCCCCAACGCCCCGACTCCCTCGGCAGATTTGGCAAATTCGGCGGCAAATACGTCCCCGAAACCCTGATGCCGGCTTTATTTGAACTAGAAGCCGCTTTCCACCAATACCGCAGCGAACCGGAATTTCAACAGCAACTCCAACAATTGCTCAAAGATTATGTCGGCCGCCCCAGCCCTTTGTATTTCGCCGAACGCCTCACAGAGCACTATGCTAAAGCAGACGGAACCGGCCCGCAAATTTACCTCAAACGCGAAGATTTAAACCACACCGGTGCTCACAAAATCAACAACGCTTTAGCTCAAGCATTGCTGGCAAAACGCATGGGCAAAAAGCGGGTAATTGCTGAAACTGGTGCCGGTCAACACGGCGTTGCTACTGCTACAGTTTGCGCTCGTTTCGGTATAGAATGCGTTGTCTACATGGGCGTTCACGACATGGAAAGACAGGCTTTAAATGTGTTTAGAATGCGCTTGATGGGCGCCGAAGTGCGGCCTGTGGCGGCGGGTACGGGAACGCTGAAAGATGCCACTTCCGAAGCGATTCGCGACTGGGTGACAAACGTGGAGACAACTCATTACATTCTCGGTTCCGTAGCGGGCCCGCATCCTTACCCGATGATGGTACGCGATTTCCATGCGGTAATCGGTGAAGAAACGCGGGCTCAGTGTCAGGAAAAGTGGGGTGGTTTGCCGGATATTTTATTAGCTTGCGTCGGCGGCGGTTCTAATGCAATGGGTCTTTTCCACGAGTTTGTCGGGGAAGAAACTGTCAGATTGATTGGTATTGAAGCGGCGGGCGAAGGTGTGGAAACGGAAAAACACGCTGCTACTTTGACTAAAGGAAGTGTGGGAGTTCTGCACGGGGCGATGAGTTATTTGCTGCAAGATAATGAAGGTCAAGTGATTGAGCCACATTCGATTAGTGCGGGTTTGGATTATCCGGGTGTGGGGCCGGAACACAGTTATTTGAAGGATGCGGGCAGAGCTGAATATTATAGCGTAACTGATGCAGAAGCGCTGGGAGCATTTCAGCGGCTTTCACAGTTGGAGGGGATTATTCCGGCTTTGGAAACTGCTCATGCGATCGCCTATTTGGAGACTCTGTGCCCGCAGCTAACAGGCAATCCGCGCATTGTGCTGAACTGTTCGGGACGGGGCGACAAAGACGTGAACACTGTGGCGAAAGTTCTGAATATCTAGTTTAGCGGAATGTGGGGCGATCGCCCTGTAGGAATCGGTAACAATTAACTTTATTTCTCGTTTGATTTCATGTCCAAAGCTTTGGTTTTTATGTGTTTGGGATTGTTGACAATCCTGCCTAAGTGTGACACCTCCATTCCTACGCGATCGCTGCCACAAACTCCCATGAATACTAATGTTGCTTCGAGTGCTATTACTGACTTAGAAAAAGCGGTTAACCAACAGATAAATCAATACCGAGCATCTAAAAAGTTGCCGCCGCTGAGTATCGATCCGCGAATTAGTCAGGTAGCAAGAATTCACAGCGAAGATATGGCTAAGGGTAAAGTAAGTTTTAGCCACGATGGATTTGAAGGGCGGGCGAAAGCAATTACGGTTCCTTATCAAAGTGTAGCTGAAAATCTTGCTTACAATTTTGGCTACAACGACCCGGTACGCAATGCTGTTGAGGGTTGGATTAAAAGTGACGGCCACCGTAAGAATATGGAAGGTCAGTTTAATGTGACAGGTATTGGGGTTGCCAAAAATGCCAAAGGCGAGTATTATTTTACTCAGCTTTTTGTTCGCAGTCGGTAAGCTGAAGGAAGAAGGAAGAGGGAAGAAGGCAGTCAACAGTCAACAGTCAACAGTCAACAGTCAACAGTTACCAATAATGGAATTTGCAGATTTTCAAGTGTGCGATGGTGATATTCCCCATTCTCTCTTATCTTATTATTTGACTGCGCCGGCGATCGCCGTTGATACGGAAACAATGGGTTTGCTACCTTGGCGCGATCGCTTGTGTTTGGTGCAGTTGTGCGATCCGCAAGGTAAAGTTGCAGTGGTGCGGATTGCCAAAGGCCAGACTGCGGCGCCGAATTTAAAGAAGTTAATGGAAGCCGAAAGTATTGAGAAAGTATTTCATTTTGCGCGCTTTGATATGGCAACAATGCGTTACAATTTAAGTATTGACATTGCACCAGTTTTCTGCACCAAGCTAGCTAGTAAACTTGCTAGAACTTATACCAACAAACACGGATTGAAAGAATTAATTCTAGAACTCGAAAAGGTAGAATTAAATAAAACATCTCAAAGTTCCGACTGGGGAAATGCGACTAATCTTTCTGACGATCAACTAAATTATGCTGCTAACGATGTCCGCTATTTGCTGAGCGCTAAACAAAAGTTGACTGCTATGTTGCAGCGAGAAGAACGGTGGGAAATTGCACAGCAATGTTTTCAGTGTTTGCCAGTTTTTGTGAGTTTGGATTTATTGCAGTATAAGGATGTTTTTGAACACGCTTGAGACTCGTGCATTTAAAAACCTCTCGCTCGGAGTAGGCGATTGATATAATTCATCTGTGTTTATCTGTGTTTATCTGCCTGTATCTGGGGTTAAAAAAAGAGAATTTCGGGATCGCAGATGACAATGGATTCACGCAAATTCACGCAGATGAAGAAAGAGAATAGAGAGCTGAATAATTCCGATGCTAACAGATTGGATATTAAATCCCTACTGCACAAACTTTCGTCTACGCGGACTAATAAATAAAGGAGAAATATAGGCAGAAACCGGGTTTGTGAGGTAAGCGAGTCCGATCGCGAAAACAGTCATCTATGGCTGATTAGGGCTGATCCGGATTGTGTTCGTGCAGCAAAGCTTCCATTTGGTCGTCAAGATTTCTAATCACCTGTTCCAAAGCGGGCAACCCCTCTAAAGGCAAAGAAGAAAGCCGAGTTTGATCGCGAATTTGATTCACTTTCCGCTGCAATTCTTCGGCAAGCCGCAGCGCGTCCCGACTCAAATTAGACAACTGCTGCTGCTGGTAAAACCTCAAAGCTGCCCCCCGTAAAACTTGCAGGGTGGCTTCTTCCTTGCCACCCACCGTCATTACCCGTAAGCGCAACAGCAAATGAGTGTTTTGATATATGCGTTCAACTTCGACTTGTTTGGGCTGTTCCACCGGGCCAGCAGGCATATCTGTCAGCCGCTTCAACTCCTCAATGACCTCTTGGAACAGGACGATATCGATACCTTCGAGCATCGATTTCAAAACGCCGTCTTGACTCCAAAGAATGCGGCCGTGGGACTGGTGCCGCTCAAAAAATAGGCGGCCGATACCCTCTCGCAGCACTCTACCGAGCAATTCTTGCAGCAGTTGGGGCGCGGGCAAAGCTGCCAAAACTTCCACTCGGCTTGACAAGTGCAAGGCCTCGACATTCAAAACCGATAGCTGTGTCGGTGTCGGGGGAACCTCAGCGCCCGCAGGTTTAAACCGCTCAGGAGTGGGCATCGAGGGTTCGGGCCCTGACAGCAGCGTTTCTGCTGTGGGGCCTGAAGTTGCTGATGCGGGATTTTTGGGTGTTGGGGCTGCGGCGGTTTCTGTCGGGCTAGGTACTTTGAGCTGGCTCCCGTGGAGCAAGTAAGCTGAGAGCATCGAGCGCTGAGTTTCCGAGGTAATTTGCTCAGTTGTGACTGAGCAATTCATGTAAGCTAAAATCCGCTGCACGTAGTCCAAGGCCGAGTCATCTTGGGCATCGACTACGCCCAATTTAAACAGATTACCTTCTAGAGATAAAGGCAAAACTTGATAGTAAAGGCAAGCTTCAAAGGGGACAACTGTGTCGATTAGTTGAAATATTCGATCCGAGTCCATTGTAGCTGCCGAGTCTGTTGAAGATGTTGTATATACCATTAGCTGCTTTGTAGTTGGAAGCGCGATCGAGCGCGACGCACCAACCTGATGCGATAAAATTAAACGCTGCAACTTCCCTGACGGAGGAATTGGCCTAACAACAGGAAGCTTTTATTAAAGAAAAATCCTTAGTCCCAGAATTTTCTCTCTTCTGTATTGCAGCCTCAAATTCTACCAAAAGATTGAGAACTAGATGATGACTAGCGCACTCTAGACCCACTATCATCGATCGCCCAAGACAGATTCCCGTGGCTCGCAACAATAGAATTATGTCATGAATACGCAAATATTACAGATGCACCCCAACCGATGATTTACGGACAAGCGCTGAATTTAGGATTGGTTAAAAAATCCTCAAAAGTCGATCGTGCTGCTAGTATCTTAGCCCAGACAGTTGACTGCGATCGTCTTCGATCACGATCATCACCGCAGCGCTACGATATCCCGATCGATCTAACCTGATTTGATACAAGGGGCATCGCGCGCTTTTCCACGGGGAAACTCGCAGCACTCTGTGGCTGTTGGGGAATTGATTTGTAGCGCGGATTCCGAAAAATGCTACCGCCAATTCACAATTAGCAATTGCCCGCCACCCATTACCAATCTACTCGTTGCGGAGCGATTGAGCTGCTAAATAAAGTTTGCTCCACTCGCCGATGACTTGATTGGTTTTCAGCTTTAATTCAGATGCGATCGTCTCTACACTTTTCCCGGCTTTCAGCGATTCTACCAACTGCCGCTGCACCGGCGTGAGGTTTTGTAAATATTGCTCCCACTGAGCCGGAGTCAAGCCCAAACTGTGTTCTTGGAGCGAAGTTTCCAGCCAGTTGGCGACTAATTCCGGTGCTTGTTTGACCGCAAAAACCCGAATCGCGTGGTAACTGACTTTTTCTCGCAAGCGGTAAATTTGCTTGATCGGAACCTTCAAATCCTCGGCAATTGCCTCTTGGGAACGGCCTTGCAGGTAAAGCCGCAGCCACCGGGAAGCCAGCGGATCGACTTCAGCGGCTAAATAATTCTCAAATTCTTGTTGAACAATCTGCCGCTGAGTTTGCTGCTCTTCCCAAGCTTGATTTTCTCGATACTCGGACATTGCCTGTTCGTCTAGCAGGCTGAGTGGTTCGTCTGTATCGTCGGGTAGAACCTGTTCCGACACCAGCCGCACCCAGTCTCCAGCAGGCACTTGCGTCAACCCGCCCCGCTGGGCACGCCGCAGGTAGTTGACAAAACGGTACACCAGCAGCGGCTGGTTGCGGATCGGCCGTAAGCAGTATTCTTCTGTGCTCGCTAGCAGCAAAGCATTTCGCAGGCGTCTGTCTGAGGTGCATTCGGCAATCCAGGCGACTTGCTGCTGCAGGTAGCGATCGGAATTGAGCATTTCCTGAATCACTTCTTGTAGTACCTCCACCGCACTCCGCTGTCTGTCGCGACTCAGGGAAACCCACGCTTGGATTTTTTGCCGGAGCACAACCAAACCGCCGAGCCGCCCGATCAAGTTGCGGTAAGCTTTTTCTGGGGGTACTCCCAGATACCGAGAAATCAAAATTCGATATAAAAAGTCGATCGCCCCAGAGGCGACAGACAATTGAGTTGGGCTAAGAGTGTCAAATCTTTCGGGCTTGTCTCCCAACAGCCAGCGGACAACACTCTCGCGAGTGCTAGAACTCTCCTGCGGGCAATCTTGTTCGAGTCGAGACTTCCAATCTTGTCCTAGTCTTTGGGCCAAGGTCATGGGCTGTCGAGAATATTGTCTTTCACCCCCGATTTTACGTGGTATCCTGGATTTTTGAGTATTTTTCAGATATACGATCGCGCGATCGGATAAATTACCTTAAATTACCCTAAACAAAATTCCATTACGGTGCGATATGCCTAACTTTTTATTAGAACTCGGTACAGAAGAATTGCCCGCATCTTTTGTCTCAGGCAGCGCCCAGCAGTGGCAGCGACTTGTACCTGCAACGCTGGCAGAAGAATCCTTGACAAATGACTCTATTAATGTATACGCTACTCCGAGGCGTTTGGCCGTTCTCGTGAAAGGACTGCCAGTTCAGCAATTAGATAGAGAAGAAGAGGTAAAAGGGCCACCCGCAAGTTCGGCTTTTAAAGATGGCAAACCGACGAAAGCAGCCGAAGGTTTTGCGAAAAAGCAGGGCGTAGAAATTGATGCTTTGGAAGTTCGCGCTACCGAGAAAGGCGATTTTGTGTTTGTGCTCAAAAAGATTCCGGGGCGGATGACAGCGGATATTTTGACAGAACTTGTGCCGCAGTGGATTAATAAGTTAGAAGGCAAAAGATTTATGCGGTGGGCCGACGGAGATTTGAAGTTTCCGCGCCCGATTCGATCGATGGTGGCGCTGTTGGATGATACTGTACTGCCAATTACATTGGTCAGCGGTTCGGATACTGTCAAGAGCGATCGAATTTCCCAAGGACACCGGGTGTTATACACCCCCCCTACACCCCTGGGAGGGGTCTCGATTCCCCAAGCCGAGGATTATGTCGAGTGTCTGCGGGCTGCTTGCGTGGAGGTCGATCGAACCCAGCGCAAAAATCAAATTAAAGCACAAGTAGAAGCCGCAGCGACAAAACAAGGCGGTTACGCCGACATTACCGAAGATTTGTTAGAAGAAGTCACCGACTTAGTCGAATGGCCGAACGCAGTTGTCGGCAAATTTGACGAGGAATTTTTGATATTGCCGCCGGAAGTAATCACCACAATTATTGTTACAAACCAGCGGTATTTTCCCATCCTCAAAAGCCCCGATTATCCCGAACTTCTGCCCTATTTCATTACAATTTCCAACGGCGACCCGGCTAAAGCGGCGATTATTGCCGCTGGTAACGAGCGAGTAGTGCGAGCGAGATTGGCAGACGGTCAGTTTTTCTACAAAGCAGACTTGGTAAAACCGCTAGAGGATTATTTGCCCAAGTTGGCAACAGTTACTTTCCAGGAAGATTTGGGGACAGTACGCGCAAAGGTCGAGCGACTCTGCAAGATTGCCAGCCTCCTAGCTACTCAACTGCAAATAACAGACGAACAACAAGCTTACATAGCAAGAGCAGCCTTACTTTGCAAAGCCGACCTCGTAACCCAAATGGTTTACGAACTTCCAGAAATGCAAGGAATCATGGGGCAGAAATACGCCTTAGCAAGTGGCGAATCGGAAGAAGTAGCCACAGCGATTTTTGAACATTATTTGCCAAAAGGTGCGGGCGACAATTTGCCTCAAACTCTGACTGGTCAAATTGTCGCAATAGCCGACAAATTAGATACTTTAGTCAGCATCTTCGGCTTGGGAATGTTGCCGAGTGGTTCATCCGATCCCTTCGCTTTGCGCCGCGCTGCTAATGCAATAATTAACATTATTTGGGCGGCTCAGTTGCCAATCAATTTGCACCAGTTGCTTGCAGAAGTTGTTACCGAATTTACCGCAGCCCGCCCGCAAACCTCGGCGGAGTTGCTGGATCAGTTATACGAGTTTTTCTTGCAAAGAATTCGGACTTTGTTGCAAGAAGAAAAGAATGTAGATTACGATTTGGTAAATGCCGTTTTGGGAGAAAACGACCCAGAATATACTGAACGAGCATTGAGAGATTTGTTAGACGCACTGGAAAGAGCGCTTTTCCTACAACAAATCCGCAATGACAATACATTGGATCTAATTTACGAAACAATCAACCGTTCAACTCGTTTGGCGGCTCAAGGTGATTTGGATAAAATAGAATTGGAACCGAAAACGGCGGTGAAACCGGAGTTATTTCAAAAGTCGTCTGAACAAGCTTTCTATGATGCAGTCGTGCAGTTAGTGCCGCAAACGCTGCTATCCAAACAAACTCGCAATTACCAGCAGTTGGTAGATAGTTTGACTGAAATTGCTCCGACTGTCAGCAACTTTTTCGACGGGCCAGAAAGCGTTTTGGTGATGGATTCTGACCCGGAAATTAAGCAAAATCGGTTAAATTTACTGGGTTTGCTGCGGAATCATGCGCGGGTGTTGGCTGACTTTGGGGCGATCGTGAAAGGTTAAAATTGACAAGATTTGAGTCCGCCGGGGATTGAAAACCTCCGCTTCAGTCCGCCGGGGGTTGAAACCCCCGTCTCAAAGTGAAAGTCCTCTTAAGACGACTGAAACCCACACATACCAAACTTTTCAGTCAGTTTTAACTGACTTTAGCTGTTAGACAGGGGTTTTCAACCCCTGGCGGGCCTGGCGGCAAACGAGTGGGCCTGCCGACAAACCAACTTGAGAAACGTACTTGTTAAAAATCGCCCTCCCAATAACATTAAAGCTTACCAATAAAACGAGTAAATCTATTAGGATTATTGCCGAACCGCGCGCGTCTGGACAGAGTGCGATCGCCCTCTTAAAAAATAAGCAAAAAGGCCAATAGTCAACAACCAATTCAAGGTTAAGATATAAACTTATAAAACCAGGGAAATTCGCTCCATCACACACACAACTTATGCCGATCGCTCATATCATTGGACTAGGAAAATCAGGAATTGCCGCCGCCCGACTGCTAAAACGCGAAGGATGGGAAGTAACGCTGAGCGATCGCTCATCTTCCCCAAACTTGCTCGAACAGCAACAGGAATTCGCTAACGAAGGAATTAAAGTTGAGTTAGGTCAATCTTTGGAACCAGTCCAATCTATAGAATTAATAGTAGTAAGTCCGGGGGTTCCCTGGGACAGTCCAGCATTAGTGCGCGCCAGAGAGTTAGGCATTGAAACAATAGGAGAAATGGCTCTCGCGTGGCGTTACCTCAAATCTCCTTGGGTGGGAATTACGGGCACTAACGGCAAAACCACTACTACTGCTTTAATTGCTGCTATTTTTGCCGAGGCAGGGCTTTACGCTCCCGCTTGTGGCAATATTGGCTATGCTGCGTGTGAATTAGCTTTAGCCGAAAAACCGCCAGATTGGGTAATCGCAGAAATCAGCAGCTATCAGATAGAATCCTCGCCGTTTGTAGCGCCACGCATCGGAGTTTTGACGACTTTGACGCCGGATCACCTCAGCCGCCACAAAACTTTAGAAAATTACTACAACATTAAAGCGCATTTGCTGAAAAAGTCTGAATTGCAAGTAATCAACGGCGACGATCCTTATTTGCGACAGCAAGGAATTGACGTTTGGCCGGATGCGTGTTGGACGAGTGTCAAAGGTGAAAAAGAACTGTTGGGAAATACAGATTTTGGAGCCTATATTCAAGATGGTTGGGTAATAGCTCAAAGCGAGAAAATTCTGCCTGCTGAGTCTTTGCGGATGGTGGGAGAACACAATTTGCAGAATTTGTTAATGGCGGTGGCGGCGGCTAATTTAGCGGGGATAGATAAAAGTGCGATCGCCCGGGCGATCGCTAAATTCCCCGGAGTTTCGCACCGCCTCGAACACATCTGCACGTGGGAAGGGATAGATTTCATCAACGACAGCAAAGCTACTAATTATGACGCCGCCCAAGTCGGGTTGGCTTCTGTGAGCGCACCGGCGATTTTAATTGCGGGCGGTGACGCCAAAGAAGGGGACGATCGCGCTTGGATTGATACAATCAAGGCGAAAGCTGCTGGGGTGTTGCTAATTGGGGATGCGGCAGGTATTTTTGCCGATCGGCTCGAACAAGCAAATTACAACGCTTGGGAAATAGTCGAAACAATGGAACGAGCCATCCCGCGAGCAGCAGAATTAGGCAAACAAAATCATGCTAAAGTAGTGCTGCTTTCTCCAGCCTGTGCTAGCTTCGATCAATACCAAAACTTCGAGCAACGGGGCGATCATTTCCGCCAATTGTGTCTCGAATCGCTTGCTAAAGAGTAGAGCTAGATATAGATCGCACGCGATATCTTTAGGGACACGGCATTGCCGTGTCCTGCCCCGGGAGCTGCGACTTTATAGATGTGTAAGTCTTCAAACTGTCTTCCAAATATCCTTAATTCTAGCCTGCTGTTCCCATTCTAGTTCACCAAAAACTAGCATCATTTCCTCATGAGTGTAATCAATAATAATCGCCGCCAATTGAGCCACCGTTTCCGCTTCCAGCATTGCTAGTTTCAATTTGGTCATTGCTTCTTTATTCATTAACACGAAACTTTTAATTTTTACCTCATTTTTATTTTAATTGTGCCTGCAAATCTCTTTCAGTTGTGCATTAAAAGTGGCAACCTGAGTAGCATTTACTCTATCAAAGTTGCGCGAAGATATTTTTAATTCTTCGCTGCAAATCTGAGAGCGCAATTTTTCATCAATCTCCAGAATCTGACCTTCAGAAGTGACAGTTTTTTGCAACAAAATTGCGATTTCTCTTTCCAGTTGGCGATAGCCTTGCTGAAAGAAATCTTGAGAGTTAGAACGAAACAAACCGCTATTGACTTCCTGAATTGGGCTAGGTGTCAGCGATTGAGCCGAGACAGCAGCCGGAAATCCCAAAGATGCTGCTAGCCACCAGCTAGAAATTATCTGTTTGAGAATGCTGTTCATCACTTTCGGGAGGATTTTGTACCTCAGTTGGTTTCTCGTCTTCTGACTCGCTTGCTAATTCATCTTCTTGTTCAAGTTTTTCTTGCCACTCGACAAGCTGCTGAAAAAGTTTCGGGTTAATTTCAAATACGGGTTTGTTGGTTTCTGACATATTTACTCCTAACATTTATTACATTTAACTGGTTCCCAGGCAGAGCCTGGGAACCGCTGTCGAGAGGCTCTGCCTCGCTTTTTCAGCAGGAAAATTGGAGGCAGAGCCTCCGGATCTGCGTTACCAGGCAGAGCCTGGAAACAAGTAGAAAAACAATTATGTCGATCGGAATTTACGCTCAAACCTTCAGCAGCGACATAATTATGCCTGTTAAGGAACCACCAAGCAAAGCTAAAGTAGCTAAGGTACTAATGCCAAATCCTGCCGCTCTTTTTTCGGCAGCTTGATAGTAACCCCAAGCAAACAAAATGCGTCCAATTATCCAAACTGCACCGATACCGGCGCCCCAAATTGGGCTGATAAATTGCGAGAACAGCCACAGCGAGGGCAAAAATAGAATCATTTGCTCTAAGGTATTTTGCTGAACTCGCAACACTCGCTCAAAGTCTGGGTTTCCTGTCATCTGCGGGGGAGAAACTTTGTGTTTGAATCTAGCTCTGCCGACGTTGATGGTAACAACGAAGTAGAGAATTAATGCTGAAACAGTAATTAGACTAGGCCAAAGTGTCGCGTTTGCTTCTGCGAGCATGATTCGGTATTATTGGGGTGGAGTATATATCTTGATTATAAATCAATTATTGCCGATCGCGTTATTCATCGCCATTCCGTCATTCAAGAGAGGGGATTTGATTCAACTGCTGGGTATTAGTGGCGCTGCAATTGCTTTCGGGTTCCGGGACATCTTCTAAAACTTGCTGGCTGGGATTTTGATTCTTTTGCTCGCACCTGCATACGGCTACAAGCCCCCGACTCTTGTCGTAAGCAGCCCCAAATTTTAGATTTTTGTTCAAGCTCCCACATTGATCAGTGGAGTCAATCTAAAATCTAAAATCAGTCGAGTAAATTTACAATCTAAAATCTAAAATCTAAAATCTAAAATCGACTGACCGCATCTGCATACGGATACAAGCCCCAGACTTAAGGAGATTATTTTGCTCAACCATATTCGAGACCGTCTTAAATATTTCACCAGGAGCAGGATTCCTCGAGAGCATCTAAAGCAAATACGAGTTGATTTGTTGGAAGAATCAACCCTAGATATTGACTATCTTGTCTTAATTCTCGGCTCCTGTATAATCGCTACCTTTGGACTGCTTGCCAACAGTGCGGCCGTCATTATCGGTGCTATGATCATTGCCCCTCTGATGTTGCCAATCCGAGGGTTAGCATTTGGAGCGGTAGAAGGTAACGTTATCCTCTTCCGCAAAGGTTTAATTTCATTAGCAGTCGGGACGGTGCTAGCAATTTTTCTAGCTTGTTTTTTGGGCGCTTTGATACAACTTCCCAACTTTGGGAGCGAAGTTCTAGCTCGTTCTAAACCTACATTACTAGACTTAGGAATTGCGATCGCCGCTGGGGGAATCAGCGGCTATGCGAAAGTTCAGCCCAAAGTTTCTGCTACTCTGGCGGGAACTGCGATCGCCGTGGCTCTCATGCCGCCAATTTGTGTTATAGGTTTAGGCTTATCTCAAGCTAATTGGTCGCTCAGTTTGGGAGCAAGCCTCCTGTATCTTACTAATTTGCTGGGGATTACTCTCTCCTGTATGCTAACCTCTTTAATGGCCGGCTACACGCCCCTGCATCGCGCTGGTAAAGCCCTCTTTTGGGCGCTAGCATTGACGGCTATACTTGTGATTCCTCTGGGGGTGAGTTTTGCGGAATTGATCGAGCAAGCGCAACTCGAAGCCAGTCTGAAGCGGGCGTTGCTTAACCGAACTATCACTTTTCAACGGGTGGAACTGATTAAAACTGATACTAACTGGTTGGCAAAACCGCCGGAGGTTCGTCTGATTGTTCGCAGCAGCGAAGCTTTGACACCCAAACAGGTGCAGCTTTTAGAAGCATTTGTCGAAAAAGAAATGGGCCAAAAATTTACCCTAATTTTTCAAGTCAGTCAAGTTGAAGAAGTGCGGGGATTGACCCTGAATAAGTCCCGCTCGAAACCGAAGCGTTAACTATTTTTTCCCTAATTGTATGACCCCAGAAACTCTAATTCACGAAGCGACTATCGAGGGCAATCTGAAGCAATTTCTCTTAGTCCTATTAGTTTCCTTAAGTGTGGCGATACTGCCGCAACTATGGGGCTGGTTGCGCCAAATTCCCTACACGCTGCTTTTAGTAATTGTCGGGTTGGGTTTGGCTTTTATAGACGTGCGATTGGTGTCGCTCTCGCCCGAACTGATTCTGTTGATTTTTTTGCCGCCTCTTTTGTTTGAAGCTGCTTGGAATCTGGAATGGTCTAAACTCAAGCGGGATTTAGTGCCGATCGCTCTTTATGCGGTTTTGGGTGTTGTTATTTCGGTTGCTGGCGTGGCTTTTGCTCTCAACCAAATAGCTGGAGTTTCTTTAGGAGTCGCCCTGTTGGTAGGAGCTAGTATATCTGCTACAGATCCTGTTTCAGTTATTGCATTGTTCCGGGAATTAGGAGTTGAAAAACGCCTAGCTTTGCTGGTGGAGGGAGAGAGTTTATTTAATGATGGCATTGCTGTTGTTGCCTTTAGTTTTTTGGTGGGATTCTCTTTAGGGACGGATGAAGTTGGCATCCCATTTCTGGTGGGGCGTTTCTTAGCTTTTGTGGGAATTGGGATTGCTGTCGGGAGTGCGATCGGTTTTGGTATCTCCTATCTAACCCAACGGTTTGATTTACCTTTGGTGGAGCAATCGTTAACCTTAGTTTCAGCCTATGGCACTTATATAATTGTTGAGGAATTGGGTGGTTCTGGGGTGATTGGTGTGGTGGTGATGGGCTTGATATTTGGCAATTTCGGCTCTCAGATAGGTATGCAACCCAGTACCAGACTCGCGGTAACACAATTTTGGGATTTTTTGGCGTTTTTTGTAAATTCGATCATGTTCCTGCTGATTGGCGATCGGATTAGTTTTGCTGGTTTGCAAGCGAATTTAGGAGTGATTGGCATAACTGTGGTGGCGATGTTTGTGACGCGAGCGATCGCTATTTTTGGCTTAGGATGGTTGAGCAATAGGTTTGCAAAATCAGAAATTTCATTAGCCGATAGAACTGTGATTTGGTGGGGAGGATTGCGGGGTTCTGTATCGATTGCTTTAGCTTTGAGCGTGCCGGAGGTTTTCCCAGAGCGGCAAAAAATTATTGCGATCGTGTTTGGCGTAGTTTTATTTACCCTGCTAGTACAAGGTTTAACCACCAAGGCGCTGCTGGAAAAACTGGGGTTGTTGAACAACCAGGAGTTCCGCCAGCAGTATCTGGAGGCGATCGCCCAACGTGTTGCTGTCAATCGGGTTCTCAAGCATCTATCTGAAGTATCGGGCGATCGTAAAATCGAGCCTGAGTTTTCCAATCATCTCGTGAGTCAGCTTCAAGAAAAATTAAACTTGCTGCAAACAGAAATCAATCAAATGTACGATCGCTCTCCTGAACTGCGGCAGATGACTATCGACAAACTCGAAGGGGATTTGCAGGCAATAGAGGCTGATACTTATGCTGAATTTGTGCGATCGGGTCAATTGAATGAGCTGCCTGTTTCTGTGTTGCGGCAATGTTTTAAAGAGCGGAATGAGACAATTGTTTCTTAATAGGATGTTTGTAGGGATAATCCCCCGTGATTGTCCCGCTGATGTGGAAATTTTGCGTAAGTCCTAAAACCATCAAATTTCTCGTTCCTTGTTAGATTCCGTGTTGGCAATCAAAAAAAGTCCGAATTGTTCAGGGGCGGACATGGTATAATTCCTGATATTGTAGGGTTCGTCAGCCTACGAGAATTTGAATATGAGCTAGATCATAGAAAGATTTGGGAAAATTTGGCACACTGAGAGTAAGGTTAAATAGGAGGTCAATTTAATGACCAATACTGCTCTCAATTTTAAGACTGCACCCGGACATGAAGTTCTGGCTGCGGCTGGCAAGAAAATGCTGAGGCCGGGGGGGAAACTTGCTACGGAACAGTTATTTGAATGGGCGGATTTTCAACCGGGCGAGACTGTTTTGGAGTTGGCTGCTAGTTTTGGATATAGTTCGATCGCCCTTGTTGAACGTTTTGGGGTAAAAGTAGTGGGAGTTGAGAAAAATCCCGAGAGCGTGGCCCGCGCTCGTGCTAATGTTGCAGCAGCCGGTTTGAGCGATCGAGTAGAAATTGTGGAAGGAGATATTTTTCACTTGGATCGGATTTCCCAACAGTTTGATTGGGTGTTGGCTGAAGCTATCCTGACCATGCAGTCGCCGTCAGGGAAAGCTAAAATTGTATCGGGAATTTGCGATCGTTTAAAACCAGGTGGCAAGTTTCTTTCTCACGAACTTTTAGTTAAAAACCGAGAAGCTGAAATTCACAAAGCTTTATCAGAAGTGATTCGCGTCAATTCAACGCCTTTGTCTGAGTCTGGCTGGATTGCTGTTTGCCAAAACGCGGGTTTGCAAGTAGAAAAGTGTCAAACCGGGGCGATGGGACTCCTCAACTTGCCGCGAATGGTTAAAGATGAAGGGTTTGTGGGTACTGTGCGGATTGTGTGGAATATTTTAAGTCGATCGCAAATTCGCGATCGGATCTTAGCAATGCGTCGAGTTTTCCAGCATTACCAACAGGATCTAGGCTACATCGTTATCTCTGCCAAAAAACAATCTTAACGGAGTCAAAATTTATGACTGCTACTCTTTTACCGCTACAATCTTCAGCTATCCAAATCCGAGAAGCAATTGAATATCCTGCCGCCGGAGTGTCGAGCAAAGTTTTAATCAAAGACAATAATTGTCAGTACAATTTACTTTGTCTGGCTGCTGGTAGCGAGGTTTCCGAACACTCTTCGCCCCGCAATGCCACAGTTAATGTCATCGAAGGAAAGGGGGTTTTGACTCTAGAAGGCAAAGATATTGTCTTGGAACCGGGGGTGTTTGTTTTTCTGCCCGCCCGCGCCCTCCACGCTTTGAAAGCTGAACAAAATTTGGCATTTATCTTGACACTTTCTGAGCCTCATTAATGCCATCATTATTCTGTAGGAGCGGGTTTTACCAACCATAATTGCCGAAAATCAATCAATAATCTGATAAACCCGCCCCGATTCACAGGTTGTGGGGGGCGGGTTTATATAGATAGTGAGTTGCAGTCAAATATTGTTTGTGAAAGCCGCCCCTACCATTGGGATTTTAACATTTAATCTATTTCTTCCCCAGAGGCGACATCCTCCAATTTTTTCCAATCCAATACAGTAATTTTACCGCCTCGACTGTAGGATACAAACGGCTTGAGCTTCTTAAACAGCCGCACGCATTCTTCGTAGGTAATGCCAATACTGCGAGCAATTTGATAGTAGGGAAAACGTTTTTCTAAACATACACTATTATCCGCAATCTTCGTACCTTGCTCGACGCCAAAGTAATGAATAAATCGGGCCAGCCGCACGATCGCCCTTTCCGACACCAACCCGTGCACAGTCTCGTGCAGTTGCTGCAACCGCTGATTAAAAACCGCCAATATTCGCAAAGCAATTTCGGGATTTTCCCGAATTGCTGCTAGCAAAACTTCCCGTTCTGTGGTAAGAACTTCCACATCAGTTTCTGCCGTCACCGTTGCGGGGGCAATGCCGTTGCCTAGCAAAGCAGGTGCGGCAAAAATATCTCCCTGAAATAAAGTGCGGAGAATTGTTTCTTTGCCCGCCGCCGCTGTTTTTGCCACTCGCAGAGAACCGCTCAAAAGAGTGTATAATTTTTCGGGGATGCGATCGCCCTCATACATCACAACTTCTCCCTGTCGGTAAGTCCGCATTGCTGTATGTTCTTGCAATCGCTCTAATTCAGTTCGGTTTAAGCTGGCAAATATTCCAATTTTAGCCAGTTGCTCAACAGTTGCTTTCATAGATTTAACTCTACCCGATTCGAGTCCATTGAGAGTATATTAACGGTGAATTCAGAATATATCGAGACAAGCAGAGCCATCTACGAAAATGCAGAACCAGAATATCGGCGCTATTATTTAGATGAGATAGCTGGCGGATTTGTGCTCGTCCACCAAGACCATAATCTTAATAATTCCGAAAGTTTTGTCGCTGAAGTTTTGGCTAAAATGGGAAAGAGAGTTAGACTTTTGAGCGAGCAAGCACCGTCTGGAACTAAAACTCCAGATGCTGAGATTGACGGTCAAATTTGCGAATTTAAGGAATTAACAAAAGAGTCGAGTAATTTAAAAAATAGAGTACAAGAAGGGTTTGGAAAAGCCAAAAATCAAAGTGCAAATACAGTCATTTTTCACGTAAATATAGAAATTTACGACATTCGAGAGATAGACGAAGGCATCAGGCAAGCCATATATTGGGATGTTAAGCATCTCATACAAACTATCATTTTGGTTTTCAACAACCAATCTGTTCTAAAAATTACTAGAGAGGAATGGGAAAATGGGCAGCGTTTTTCAAGAATTTGAAGAAATCGTAAATAGCGGTATAAAAAATAATATGCCGCGGGATGCAAGATTGATTATTGTTGGAGAGATCCTCTACGCAGTAACTCGAGACGAACTAACCAATAAAGAAGGTTGGCTGCTAGAAAATATGCTCGGAGGCAGAGAAGAATGGGAAAAGGGGCTAGAATATGCTATTTTTGGAGACCCAAAACACGGACACATAGCGCCACCCCTCACTATCTCCGATCGACCTCTGGTTATCGCAGGCAAAACTTTTCATTCTCGTTTGATGACGGGGACGGGAAAATATCGCAGCATTGCAGAAATGCAGCAAAGTGTCAACGCTAGCAAGTGCGAAATTGTGACTGTAGCTGTGCGGCGAGTGCAAACAAATGCTCCGGGCCATGAAGGATTGGCAGAGGCTCTTGATTGGACTAAAATTTGGATGCTGCCCAATACTGCCGGTTGTCAAACTGCGGATGAGGCGATTAGAGTAGCTCGTTTGGGCCGGGAAATGGCGAAACTTTTAGGGCAAGAAGACAATAATTTTGTCAAATTAGAAGTGATTCCCGATGCTAAATATTTGCTGCCAGATCCGATCGGCACTTTGGAAGCTGCAGAACAATTAGTCAAAGAAGGTTTTGCCGTTTTGCCCTACATCAATGCCGATCCCTTGCTGGCAAAACGCCTAGAAGAAGTCGGTTGTGTGACAGTCATGCCTTTAGGTTCGCCCATCGGTTCAGGGCAAGGGATCAACAATGCGGCCAACATTCAAATAATTATTGACACGGTAAATGTTCCTGTGGTAGTCGATGCGGGGATCGGAACGCCCAGCGAAGCGGCGCGAGCAATGGAAATGGGAGCCGATGCACTTTTGATTAATTCCGCGATCGCCAATGCCCAAAATTCCCCGGCAATGGCAAAAGCAATGGGAATGGCAGCAGAAGCGGGGCGGCTGGCGTACCTAGCAGGAAGAATGCCGATCAAAGATTACGCGATCGCCTCTTCCCCCCAAACAGGCACTGTCACATCCAAATAAATTCCTGAATTTTCCTGGGCGCTTTTTTGGTAGAGTTGTAAACATCAAAAATATTAAGGATTGTGACTGATGCCTTACATCAAAGATGACGATGGACGCCTGAACAACTTTGCTAAAGAGCCGAAGGTGTATGAAGCCGTACCTCCCAACAAAAATCAGCAACGCAACTACATCATCATGGGTATTGCAGCAGCCATGTTAGTCGCCGGTTTGGTGTACGTGGCTGCCTCCGTCTAAAAGCTGGGCTGAGACTCAAAGCTGCTTCAAATCGCAATTTTAAATAATCCTTCAGCAAACCATGTTTTCCAACCAATGGAAACATGGTTTTTGTGTTTCAATACAAAGCAGGTAGTTGCGACAGTCCTGAAGCGTGCCGAGCGAGCTGGAAAGCTAAATAAGACCAGCAGAAATTTGGTGTTTTCCTCTCGGCTGTCGGGTTCAGGGACTTGGGTTGCAAATACTCACATGGGTTCGTCACCCACATAAAATTGCCAATTGAAAATCTACAATCCTTTAGTCATCACCGGTGCGATTGACTGCCTTCGGGGCTGAGTTGCGAGTTATGAGCGATCGAGATTTCAACTCTCAACTCTACAATCTAAAATCTACAATCCAAAATCTAAAACCTAAAACCTAAAATCTAAAATCTAAAATCGGCTGATCCTGATGTCTATTCCTTCCCAAAAAGTTTCTAGCTCGAACAAGCTGATCTACCAACGCTTGAAACAGGCGATCGACCTCAATTTACGCCGTCAAATTTTTATTGCCGCCTGCGACGACTTGTGCCTGCGGGACTGTCTGGCAGCCCGCTTGCACGCAGAATTAGCTGCAGAGATCCCAGGCTCCGATCCTCGCTCCCCGATCTACTACCCCCGATTTGTCAGTTTGGAACTCGACTTGAGCGATCCAAATCCTTGGGGATCGATCGCCGCGTGGCTGACCCAACACCCACCGCCCCAAAACAGGGGCAGCTACAGCCCTTTGCCGGGATTTCAAATTCTTGGGGCAGAACACCTGACCAGGCAGTCAGCAGCCGTGCAGTGGTCGTTCCTGAGCTATTTGAGAGACATCGAAGCAAACCTGCAAATGTGCGAGTCTACTCTGTTGCTGTGGGTGTCCCGGCCCTGGCTAAGTTCGATCGAGCAATCGGCCCCAGAATTTTGGCACTGGCGAACCGGAGTATTTGAGTTTGAAGGTGAACCAACTCCAGCTAAGGAAGACTTTGGGCACTTTGAGGACTTGGGAAACTCAGGAGACTTGCGAAACCTGCGGGACAGCGGAGACTTTGGCCACAAACTTTTAATATCTTCTTTATCTGGACAATCCCCAATTCCCGACGAACAATTCCCAATTTCCTATCCCCCATCCCCAGCGTCGGATTCTAAATCCGTCCCATTGGCAGATGACGAACAATCCCCAATTTCCCATCCCCCGTCCCCAGCGCCAGATTCTAAATCCGTCCAACTGGCAGATTTGGTGCTAGCAGCGGCTTCTGAGGATTTGGAAGCCGAAAATAATGCCGCATCAGAGGAGAATTTTCTGCCGCTGCAAACCCTGCAATACATCGAACTGCTGCAAGAACATCAGTGTTGTTCCGAAGCATTGGCTTTGGCTTATCACGGTTTGGGGAATTACTACCGCGATCGCATCCTGGGCGGAGACGCTTCACAGCAGAACCTGACAATCGCCATTGGCGCGATCGAACAAGTGATTGCGTATCTCGAACTCGACGCCAACTCGCAGCAAAATCAACCACTAACTGAGGAATGCGCGCGGCTGATTGCCCAATTGACACAAAATTTAACTCAGTACGCCCAGGAGTCCAACAGCCTACCGCCAATTTCGGATCTGCTCAACGATGTCGGCACTCTCTATTGGATGCTGTCGCGCGATCGCACGCAGCATAACGCCTCAGATCCGGTATCCAGCCTTGAACGCAGCATCGCCCTCTACCTTGAAGGTTTGAACCGAACAGATGCCGAAACCGTACCCCAAACCCGCGTTAGATTAAACAAAAATTTGGGAATCGCCTCGGCAGATTTAGCTCGCTATCGAGACAAGACAGAGAACTTGCAGCACGCAGTTGCAGCTTACCAACAAGCGCTGCTGGATCTAGACCCCGCCGTGGAGCCCCAGCAGTACGCTGCTGCTCAGAATAATTTGGCGACAGCATACTGGAATTTAGCCCAAGATGGTGAGCCGATCGTATATCTCAAAAGCGCGATCGCAGCTTACACCCAAGCCCTCTCCTGCTACAGTCCCGAACGAGAACCCCTCAACTATGCCGGAGTGCAAAACAACCTCGGTACCGCCTGCTGGAACCTCGCCCAGCACGAACCCTCAGAACCCCTGCTAGTCAGGGCGATTTCCGCCTACCGCGAAGCATTGAAATACCGCACCAGAGAATTAGTACCCGCAGCAGCAGCCGCCACCTACAACAATCTCGGTACCGCTTATTGGCATTTGGCGAACCAGTTTCAGCAGAAACAGGCGCGGACGGAATCATTACAGCAGGCGATTACCGCCTACGAAGCCGCCCTGGATATCGCCGGAAAGCTCGATCAAACCCAACTCACCTTTGACGGCTTGGCCGCCCGCAACAATCTCGGACTAGCCCACTATCAACTAGCCACAGATCCAGATTTCGCCCTCAACAAAGCCGCACAGACAAGCCATCTAGAAGCCGCACTACACCACCAGTTGCAAGTGTGCGCCGAATGGGGACAACATCTCAATGACAAAGGGTTAACATATGGGGATAAACTCAACCTGCAAGCCCCGGCAAACTCCCAAGCTGCTGATTCCAGGCAAACAGCATTGAGCTATATTGTCAAAACGATTAGAGCTTTCTATAGTGAATGTGGGCTGCCAGGCCAAAATTTAGCCTTATCCAAAGTTCCTGGAGATTTATTGCCTGAAATCTTGCGTAGGTTATAAATATGGCTATAACTATTAAAAGCTCAATTTTTTCGAGATTTGTATCCAGTTTTCTATTATTATGGCTGAATATTCTTGCCTAATTCTTCAAGCAAACTTGTGGTCATGGCCCCTGTAAAAATTCTTGTGGTTGATGACGACCCGGCAATCCGAAATTTAATTCACCGTTTTTTGAGCCAGCAAGGTTATCAAGTAGAGTCTGGCGAGGACGGTCAGACTGGTCTGGAATTATTTGAGCAACTCAATCCTGACTTAGTAGTTCTAGATGTAAATTTACCTGATACAACTGGCTACAAACTGTGTCAAGAAATGCAAAGACGCACGGGCGTGTTTGTGTTGATGCTGACCAGCCGAACCGATGAAGCTGACAAAATGAAAGGGTTTGCCGAAGGTGCTGACGACTACATTACTAAACCTTTTAGTCTTGTAGAGATTGGAGCTCGCGTTGCAGCAATTTTGAAGCGCAAGCGCATTGTTACTCCCGCCGAACAAAAAAGTCTTAACTTTGGAGATCTACTAATAGATCCGGTTCGCCGCGAGGTAATTCTCGGCAGTCAGATAGTTGCTTTGACTGCTTTAGAATTCGACCTGTTGTACTGTTTGGCGAGCAAACCCGGTCGCGTGTGGAGGCGATCGGAATTGCTGCATGAAGTGTGGGACTACGAGTATGTAGGAGCCGATCGCGTGGTGGATGTCCATATCGGTCAAATTCGCCGCAAAATTGAACTAGATCCCAATCAAATGCCGATGATTCAAACCGTCCGGGGGGTGGGTTACAAGTTTGAGCCAACAACCTAGTAGCATTCGCCATTCGGCTATAGGGGCGGGTTCACCAATATCTCGGATTAACATACTCGATATTTTTAAACCCGCCCTCCCCACACAATAATTCAGATCGATCGAGTATCTGATTTTTTGTTCTGCAAATACTCGCCCACTTCTCGTGCACGCTCAAAACCCCTTCGCACGCAATCTCCCAACGCCACTCCGCCAACGTAGTTGCTGCACAAATACACCCCAGGCAAAGATTTTAAGCCCTCATCGATTTGTTGCAGGCGATCGAAATGCCCCAAATTGTACTGAGGAATCGCCCGCTTCCACACATTCACCGCCAAAACTTTCGGCTGCGCCGCCGAAGGCTTCAGCAAAATCCGAGACAAATCTCGGTGTACCTCCCGAACGATTTCTTCGGAGTCGAGATTGCCAATTTCCGAATCAGTAGCCCCGCCGATGTAACTGCTGAGAGTTTGCCAGCCCGCAGGCGCGCGATCGGCAAATAAACTTGATGTCCAAATCGTCCCCAGAGTGCGAATTCCCTGCCCTCTTGGAATTAAATTTCCAAAACCTACTAATTTACCCTTGACATCCGACTGCGGATATGCTAATACAACGCAGGCAACCGTAGGATAAGTAAAAGCTTGTAAAGCACTGCTAACTTCCGGTTGCAGAGGCTGCAACAAATCGGCTGTAACGTAAGCCGGCGTTGTCAAAACCACGGTGCGCGCCTCAACTGCCTGCTGTCCGTCGGGCGTGGAGAATTCAGCAATATAAGTTTCGCGTTCTGTACGCTGGAGGCGAGTCAGATGCCAGTTGAGTTTCACTCGATCGCCCAATTGAGCAGCGATCGCCTCTGGCAGAGCCTTCAACCCCTGTTTAAACGAACCCAACTCCCCCGGCCTAGTTTTAGGAACATTCGGGTCGGCGGGCAATTTCTTCGGTCTTTTCCTAGCAGAAAGCAGCGCCCCCGCCACCAGCCCGCCACCCACATCAGCCATCTTTGTTACCCGCCCAAAAGCCGCCGCCGCGCTAAGTTGTTGCGGATCTCCCGCATAAACCCCAGAAACAAAAGGTTCCACCAACCGCTGCATCACTTCCGTGCCCAGATGACGGCGGAAAAATTGAGAAACAGTTTCCTCGTCACCCTGCTGCGAAAGTCGAGCACCGATTGCCGGCGCCACAAACCCCAAAGCCCCGAACAACGCCCGCAGTTTCCCTGGAAAACTCAGCAACTGAGACTGAATCATCGCCGGTGGACTCATCGGCACCGGTTGCAGCTTATTTTGCCAATACACAAAACGAGGCAATTTGCGATCGGCAAAAATCAACTCCTGCTTCAATCCCACATCCACAGCCAACTTCATCAATTCCGGCGTCGGCGAAAAACTATTCGGGCCCTCCTCCCAGAGAAACCCTTCCCCTGTCACAGTGGTGATGTTCCCGCCCACACGTCCCTGACTCTCAGCGACTAAAATCTTCAGCGAGGATGGAGTTGTTGCTTCCTTGTGAAGTGCGTGCGCCAAACTCAAACCGCTAATACCCGCACCCACAATCAAGGTATCTAATAGTTCCATATTACATAGAAAAATATCGCAATCTTTATGTTACATGGCTTTGCACAGGTTGCGTTCTTTGCGGGGCGTACTGCCAAACCGCTTTCAGAGTAACAAATTAGGAATTAGGAATTAGGAATTGGGAATCGGTAAGCTTTCCGGCACTTATTAAGCATTTTTCTCGAATGTTGTGGATTAACCTCTCTCTCTCTGCCCACCTCCCCGTCTCCCCGTCTCTCGATTTCGCTTTTGTATCCGCTGTGTCTGGTTTAAAAAAAGAGCATCTGCTGTAATTAAGCTCTATTCCCCAAAATACTCTTCCTTTAAAATTTTTGTATTATAGGGAACAGCGCCAAAAATTGCACCGGAAAACGCAGCCGTAAAGTGTGCAAAAAAATTGGAGTGGGTTAAACTAACTTTAGGAAAATTTTAGAGCTTAACTTGCAAGTCCGCACACCCCTTTGAACAGATGGGGTTTCATGCCCTAATCAAAAGACATAGTTGACAAGCTATCGTCTTAACTGATTAGGTTATCAAAAATATGGGTGTAGCTCAAGCTGCTATGCGAGCGCGCGTGAAATATTTAAAACGGTAATTGTGCCGTTGAAAGTAGATCATAAAAGTCCCAAGTGTCGAAGTAGCCCCCTGTAGCAATAATCAATATTCAAGGCGGTGAAAACTGCCTGATGAGTGTTTCCTCGATCGGTCTACTCACATCTTGCACCATTCTCAAGAACAGGCCGGAAAGCCTGTTCCACAAAGAGTTAATTTCTTGTGGGTTGGGCATCCTGCCCGCCCATAAAAGCTTATTGAAAATAGTGCAACATATGAATCTAAACACACGAGGTTTCCATAATACTAAGCTTGTCTCATGAAAAAATACCCATGCAGGAAGTTATCAACTCGTTTCAGTCTTTTTTCTCTAACTCTGTTGATGCTTTCCTAGAGTGCGATCGACAGCAAAATTATTTATCGATCAATCCTATTGCTGCGGCTTGGATGGGATTGGAGCCTGCTGAAATACTCAACAAAACTAATCAGGAATTATTGAAATTATATCCTAATAATCCTGCCGTAAAAAATATAATCTCGCAGATTGATTCTTGCCTGCAACAAGTATTTATAACCGGGGAAAAACGGCTGGCAATTCATGAGGTGACGGCGGCAGACGGCGGGATTAAAATTTACGAAACTGCTTATACGCCAGCGGTGGATGCCTCTAGCAACCAGATGCGGGTTTTGGGCGTGGGTAGAGATATCACCAGGCACTACCGCTGGCAGCAGCAGAAAACTCAACAGTTACGCCGATCGAACCATTTACTGTGGTTGAATGCAGCTAACAGCCCCCTGGCAATGGTAGGCTGGGATGAAGATTTTCGGATCATTCAGTGGTCGAAACGCGCCGAAGAAATCTTTGGCTGGACATCCGATGATATGATGGGCAAGCAGTTCGGCGATTTGGCTTTGGTTTGCGAGGAAGATAGAGAGGCTGTAAGCGCGATCGAACTCGAACTAGCCACCGGCAACGGCAATACTTCAATCAACCGCAACTATACTAAAAGCGGACAGGTGATTTGGTGTCGCTGGTTCAACTCGATTATTCGCAGTGGCGATACTTTTACCGTGCTTTCTTTGGTGGAAGATATCACCGATCGCAAACGGTTGGAAGCAGAAAAAGCCCAAGCTTCTCGCCTCACAGCAATGGTAGCCGATGTTGGTATTGCCCTAACCAAACACCCTCAAGATATCCTGCTTCCCTGCTGCGAGGCAATGGTGCGGAATCTCGATGTCGCCTCTGCTGAAATTTGGACTTTTAACTCTCAACATAATGTTTGGGAATTGCAAGCAGCATCGGAAATATACAGTCGCACAGACGATCGGGCGAACTTTATTAAAAGTAAGGTTAACTCGATCGCCAAACAGCAAAAACCGGAATTTGACTGCGGATTTGAACTGAATAATTTTTTTGGACTACCAGAGGAAGAATCCACGAAAGCCACACCGCCACACAGTTCCGAAGTAGCAATTATCAATACCAGTCAAAAGCCGACAAATTGCCCAATACCTAAGCAAATTTTTACCTTCGCTGGCTACCCTTTGATAGTCGAAGAACGGCTGGTGGGAGTCATGGTAATTATCAGCCGCCAGCCCCTGACAGCACCCTTTCAGGAAACTTTAGCATCCGTTGCCGATGTCATCGCTTTAGGCATCGAACGCAAGCGTGCAGAAGCTGAATTAAAATCAGCTAGAGGCTTCCTCAATTCCGTAGTAGAAAATCTGCCGGTGGGAGTTTTCGCTAAAGATGCTTCTTCGCTAAAATTTGTGCTGTGGAATAAAGCCGGAGAAACGATCGCAGGTGTTACTTCTCAAGAGGCGATCGGCAAAAATGACTACGATATTTACCCCAAAGAACAAGCTGATGTTTTTACTGCTCAAGACAGGGAAATATTGACCGGCGATCATAACCAATCTACTGTTAAAGACATAGCCGAAGAGCCGATCCAAACTCGCCACAAAGGTATGAGAATACTGCACACCCGCAAAGTGCCAATTCTCGACGCCGCAGGCCGTCCTCAGTATGTTTTGGGGATTACTGAAGATATTACCGAACGCAGGCAGGTAGACGAAAGCGTGCGCCTCTACGACCAAATTGTCGAGAATATGCAAATTGGTTTGTACGTCTACCATGTAGAAAATATAGACGATGACAGCACCCTCAGGGCGATCGCCTCGAATCCCGCTGCTACCCTGTTTACCGGATTAGAAATGGCAGATGTTTTGGGAATGACAATCGACGAAATTTTTCCTCATTTGCGATCAAAAAACATTCCCCAAGCATTTGCTTCGGTAATTCTCCACCAAAAAGCCGTAGAACTTGAAGATATTGACTGCGATGAATCCGGCCGAATAAATCGCGCTTTTTCTATTAAAGCTTTTCCATTACCTAACAACTGCGTCGGCGTTGCTTTTGAAAATATTACAGCTCGCAAGTGCCTAGAATTAGAACTCAAGGTAGCTTTGCAACAAACCGAACGCTCCGAACAATTGCTTCGGAGTGTAATCGATGAAAATAGCAACTGGATTTTTGCAAAAGATAAAAATTTTCGCTTCATTTTGGCTAACAATAGTTTTCTTCAAGCTACTGGCAAAACTCTCACCGAGACGATTGGAAAAGATGATTTAGAATTAGGATTTCCCGAAGAATTAGTATTTGGAAATTCCGCACAAAATATCCGAGGGTTCCGCACAGACGACTCCGCGGTACTGGCAGGGCAAACTCTTCACAATCCCTACGATCCGGCAACTATTGCGGATGGTTCAGTACATATTTTTGATACCCAAAAAGTCCCTCTACGTGACGCTGAAGGCAACGTATTCGCAGTGCTGGCTTTCGCTCAGGATATTACTGAACGCCATCAAGCTCAGGAAGCTTTGCGCCGAAGTGAGGCAAGATTTCGGTCTTTGGTAGCTAATATTCCGGGAGTAGTTTATCGCTGGGAGTGCGATTTTTTGGCAACTTTTATTAGCGATGCTGTTTACTTGCTAGCGGGCTATCCTGCGGCTGATTTTCTCTCGCCTTCCGACAGGGGAGGGCGGACTTTTGCTAGCATTATTTACCCGGAAGATTTGGCAAGAGTTACACAAACTCTTCAGCAAGAAATAGAAAATAAACAGTGTTATAGCTTGGAATATCGCTTACAAGCAGCAGACGGCACGATTAAATGGGTGTGGGATAAAGGTTCTCCTGTATTCGCTGAAGATGGGAGCGTTTGCTGGCTGGACGGAGTGATTTTTGATATTAGCGATCGCTACTACGCCGAGGAAGCATTGCGCCAAAAAACTTTAGAGTTAGAAGCAGTTTTTCGCGCTTTGCCTGATTTGTATTTCCGGCTAGATGCTGACGGTATAATCGTGGATTATTTGTCAGGAAGTTCGTCGGCGGATTTATACCTACCTCCCGAACATTTTATGGGTCAACGAATGACAGACATATTGCCTCAAAATGTCGCCAGCCAATTTGCTCAAGCAATCTGTGAAATTTCCGAACAAAGAAATTCGAGGGACATAGAATATTCGCTTTCCATGCCGGAAGGAGAACACACTTATGAAGCCAGACTGTTGCCTTTTAATTCGGATCAAATTATCATTCTAGCTCGCAACATAACTCTGCGAAAACAAGCCGAATCTCAATTAAAAGATAAAAATCGCCAGTTAGAACAAACATTGAAACAATTAGGAAGAACTCAAACTCAACTCATTCAAGCGGAAAAAATGTCTGGTTTAGGACAGCTAGTGGCGGGAATTGCTCACGAAATTAATAATCCTGTCAGTTTTATTTACGGCAATATCACTTACGCTACCGAGTATGCCGAAAAATTGCTAAAACTGTGCAGCTTGTACCAAGAACATTACCCGGAACCTGTTTCTGTAATCTCGGAGTTTGCTGAGGAAATAGAAGTGGAATTTATGAAAGACGACTTCCCGCACCTGCTGAATTCAATTCAAATCGGAGCCGATCGGATTCGTGAAATTGTTCTGTCTTTGCGTAAGTTTTCCCGCCTGGAAGAATCAGATATTAAACGTGTTGATATTCACGAAGGAATTGATAGTGCTGTGTTAATTTTGCAACATAGACTTAAAGAAAGTGGCAGAAATCGTACTATTGAAATAGTTAAAGAATATGGCAAACTGCCACCAGTACAGTGCTACGTTGGACAGTTAAATCAAGTATTTATGAATATTTTAAATAATGCTATTGATGCTTTAGCAGATGTCAGGAATAGGAAGTTTGAAATGGCGAGTGCAACGGATGCAGAACGGCAAGATTTTCCTGGTTTACCCTTCATTTGCAACGCACCTGCGATTCGGATTCGGACGGAGGTTTTGGAGAACAATCGGGTGGTAATCGCAATTTCAGATAACGCTTATGGAATGGCAGAGTCTGTTAAAAATAGAATATTTGACCCATTTTTTACTACTAAACCAGTAGGCAAAGGTACGGGTTTGGGACTGTCTATCTCCTATCAGATTGTGGTGGAAAGACACGGGGGCACGCTGCGGTGCATTTCCGCGCCTGGAGAGGGAACTGAATTCGCGATCGAGATTCCAATTCGGCAGAAGTAATTGGTAATTGGTAATTGGTAGTTGCACAAGAAAAATGATAATCTAATTAAAGGTTCTAAAAGTCAGGAATATTAGCATGGTATACAAAAGCATACATACTTCTAGTGCAGTTGCAAAGCCCATTAAAGATGATGATGATGATTCCTACGTTGACTATTTTTATGACGATCAGGGCGCGCCGCCGGGAAGTCTCCACTTAGAAGCCGATGCGCCGCCTCCAGAAATTGTATTAATTGACTATTGCAAGGCAACAGCTACTCGCTCACACTTGGCAAATCCTCAAGACGCTGCTGCCTATTTAGATACAGAATCTGTGTCTTGGGTCGAGTTGTTAGGATTGGGAAATAAAGAAACTTGGCAGCAAATGGGTGAAGTGTTTAATTTGCATCTAATAGCTCAAGAAGATGTAGTTAATGTTCCCCAGCGACCGAAAGTTGTAGACTATGAAGATCACCTTTTAATTATTGCTTGGATGGTGATGTTACACCCAAAATCTGAGGATTTTCATAAAGAACAAGTGAGTTTTATTTTGGGAAAACATTACCTATTAACTGTTCAAGAAGAACCGGACTATGATTGTTTTGACCCCGTGCGCGATCGCATTCGTAAAGGAAAAGGAATTATCCGCCAACACGGAGCAGATTATCTGGCTTATACTCTGTTAGATTCGATTATAGATGGATTCTTCCCAGTATTAGAAGTGTACGGAGAACGTATAGAAGAACTAGAGGATGAAGTGGTGGCGAGGCCGACTCGCAAAACCCTCGAAAAAATCTATAAAATCCGCAGAGACTTGCTGACGCTGCGCCGCGCAATTTGGCCGCAACGAGATGCAATTAATGTGCTAATTCGAGATAGCAGCCATTTGATTAGTCCCGAGGTGCGAATTTACCTGCGCGACTGTTACGATCACACCGTGCAGGTGATGGATATGGTGGAAACTTACCGCGAATTGTCTTCGGGTTTGATGGATGTTTATTTGTCTTCTGTTGGCAATAAAATGAATGAAATTATGAAGCTGTTGACAGTGATTTCTAGCATTTTTATACCTCTAACTTTTGTGGCGGGAATCTACGGGATGAATTTTAATACAGAGAAATCTCCTTTTAATATGCCGGAACTGAACTGGTATTTGGGCTATCCGCTTTGTTTGGCGCTGATGGGAACGATCGCCTCGGGTTTAATTTACTTCTTCTGGCGCCGCGGCTGGTTTGAAAACTTTTCTACTGTGAAAGATGACCGAGGAAGGTAACGAGCGATCGAGTATAATAACTCCGGGGAGAAAGTAGGCGCAGGCGGTTGCGGATTAGCGAAAGCTTGTCTGAGGAAAGTCCGGGCTCCCGAAAAACCAAACTTGCTGGGTAACGCCCAGTGCGAGCGATCGTGAGGATAGTGCCACAGAAAGATACCGCCCCCCAATTTGAGATTTGAGATTTGAGATTTGAGATTGCATCAAAAATCGAACATCAAAAATCGCAAAGTGTTAGGGGGTAAGGGTGCAAAGGTGCGGTAAGAGCGCACCAGCAGCATCGAGAGGTGCTGGCTAGGTAAACCCCAGTTGGGAGCAAGGTCGGAGGGACTATGGTTGGTTTTTTACCAGTTCCGTTTTTTGGTACTGCTTGAGGCGTCTGGTAACAGGCGTCCCAGATAGATAACTGCCCTCGAAAACTGCTTGCAGTTGAGAGAACAGAACCCGGCTTATGTCCGACTTTTTCCCCACCCAAATTTGGGTAAGGTGCTTATGGGCAGACTTGTCAAGGTGTAGTTAAGGTTTTTGCGTCATCGTAACCGTTGAGCTTTATTCTTGATATGTTATTTATTGCTAATAATCTATCAAATAAAGAAGATTTATCGATCGCCCGAAGCAAAGATTTCCAGGGTGTGAGGCACTTCTTAACCACCTTGACAGAGCGGACTATAAGCACCAGGAGGACTATTTAGTTTTTTAATAAAAAGCTTTTTAGTGATATGAATTTGATACCATTTTCAAAAAATCATGCAACTTTAGACAAGCTCCTATCCCGGATAGTCATCCGTCATTCGCAATTATAAAATCTAAAATCTAAAATCTAAAATCTAAAAGGGTATGATTTATCCAGGTCGCCAAAAGCAACTTGAAACATTAATTCAAAAATTGGGACTGACGAAGAATGCTTCGATAAAGTGGCATCTCATAGATTTAGCTTTGACTCATGCGAGCGCATCAGCTAAGGCAAATTACGAGCAACTAGAGTTTGTCGGCGATGCAGTGGTGCGGCTGGCTGCGTCGGAATTGTTGTTTGAGATTTATCCAGACTGTACAGTGGGGGAATTTGCTGCTATTCGATCGATCTTGGTGAGCGATCGCATTCTTGCTAAAATCGCTGAAAGTTACGGGTTCGATCGCTATTTAATTGTTTCCAGCAGCGCCGCCTCGGACAAAACAGGCGCTGAACCCCGACTGGCCGATGCTTTGGAAGCGGTACTGGCTGCGCTTTATTTGAGTACCCAGAGCTTAGAATTAATTCGCCCTTGGCTAGATTCTCACTTTCAACGCTTAGCGACAGAAATCCGCAGCGATCCGGCCCGCCAAAACTACAAAGCTGCTCTCCAAGAGTTGACTCAAGGCAAATACAAAACTTTGCCCAAATATAGCGTGCAAGAAACCGGGACAGTGCAGGGCGGCGAGGATCGTTTTACCGCAGAAGTTCTCATTCAGGGAAAGTTGGTAGCAGAGGGAAAAGGTCGATCGATCAAAGCGGCTGAACAAGCAGCGGCTCAGGCAGCTTTCAATAAATTAGTCAGTTGACAGTTGACAGTTGACAGTTGACAGTTGACTGTTGACTGTTGACTGTTGACTGGTGTTATCAGTTATTGGTTATTTGTTGGCTGCTACCAATAGCCAATAACCAATAACTCCTGCCAACAGTCAACAGTGATTTTTTTGAGTTAAAACATAGATAATAATAACAAAATATGCTATAATTTATGTGCTATTTTTGTTATTATTATCAATGAAAATCGGAATAGCTGTATTGGGTGCAGGTCGCTGGGGAGTTAACTTAATTCGCAACTTTCTCGAACATCCCAATAGCCAAGTTTTAGCGGTGGTAGACCCGAATCGAGATTCATTGGCGGCCGTTCAAAAACAGTTTAATCTCGATGCCTCGGTGATTCTAGCTACCGATTGGTCTCAAGTCCAAACCTTGCCGGGACTGGAAGCTGTGGCGATCGCCACTCCAGCTTCCACACACTACACCCTCGCAGCAGCAGCGCTGAAACAAGGCTACCACGTCTTAGCAGAAAAACCCCTCGCCCTCAACCTCACTGAAGCAATAGAACTCTGTCAATTAGCCAAAAAACAGCAGCGGCAACTCTTCGTTGACCACACTTATCTGTTTCATCCAGCAGTTGATCGAGGCCAAAGAATTATTCAACAGCATCAACTGGGAAAATTGCGCTACGGTTACGCCCAGCGTACGCATTTTGAACCGGTGCGCCATGATGTTGATGCCCTTTGGGACTTGGCGATTCACGATATCGCTATTTTCAATACTTGGTTGGAACAAACGCCAATTCTAGTAAGGGCGATCGGCACTGTTTTTCCGAAGGAAGAAGGAAGGAGAAACAAGGAAGAACGAAGAGGGAAAAAGAAAGAAGGAATAAATCAAGAATCAGCAGAAATTGAAAATCAATTTTCTCCTTCACTGCTGACTACTTATCCTGCAGAAAAACTAGCAGATTTAGTTTGGGTAACGCTCACCTATCCCGACGGATTTCAAGCATTTATTCACCTGTGCTGGCTAAATCCAGACAAACAACGGCGCTTAACAGTTGTTGGCAGTTTGGGAACCTTGATTTTTGACGAAATGTCGCCAGAAACTCCCCTGATTTTGCAGCGCGGCAATCCAGATAGGGGAGGCGAAGAGAATAACTCTTTTGAAAGTGCGTTAGCGAAGCCCGCCCCTACGGGGGCTACGCCAACGAAGAGGATCGCGCCGCAGCCAACGGGCCTTAAACACCGCGAAGTGTTGAGTTTAGAACAAGTAGAACCCCTGAGGAGAGTGTGCGATCGCTTCCTCAACTGCGTGGAAACAAATACCCCCTGTCTTACCTCTTCGGGCGCGGCCTCCGTTGAATTAATCCGCATTCTCAGCACTTTGAGCAAATCCCTCGAACTCGGTGGACAGCCCCTAATACCATTTTAGATTTTAGATTTTAGATTTTAGAGTGGGAAAATCACTCCTCAACTTTTGAAATTTCCCTTTTCCGTTACTAAGTCCGGGCTGTGAAAATAAAAACTTGACTGCTGATTAACAGGCAAAGAAATCATCACCGTAGTACCTTGATTCACGCCCGCGCTGTGCAGGGTAATGCTTCCGATCATAGATTCCATTATCCTTCGCGAGATAGCCAAGCCCAAACCGTTACCGCCAAACTTGCGAGTTGTAGAACCATCAGCCATCACAAAAGGTTGAAACAATTTCTGCTGGTGATCGGGATCGATACCAATTCCCGTATCTTTAATTGTCACCACCACCCAATCGCTTTGACCGCTGGTGCCATTCGTAGTTTCCCCACTGCCGTTAAAACTACCAGAATTAGTCCTCGACTCTAGCCGCACAGATATATTAATGCTGCCCGACTCTGTAAACTTAACGGCATTGCTCAAAACATTTAAAAACACCTGTTTTAGCTTCTCCGGATCGGCATGAACAATAATCGGATCATGAGGAGCTGGCAAACTTAACTTCAAGCCTTTTTCCTCGATAGGAGTCGCTTGCAAATCAATCGCGTCTTCAAGTACCTGAGTAATATCAACTACTTCTAACATCATGGAGAACGTGCCGGATTCTATTTTAGCAATGTCCAAAATATCATTAATAATATTGAGCAATTGCATGGACGAGTCGTGGGCCCGCTGTAAAAATTCCATTTCTTCATCTCGGTCATCGCAGTAGCCGTCCCGCACAATTTGAATAAAACCAATAATCCCGTTGAGCGGCGTTCTCAATTCGTGAGAAATATTACCCAAAAATTCATTTTTTAATTGATTGGCAACTTGCGCTTCTTTGGTTGCGACTTCCAATGCTTTTGCCCTGGATCTGAGACCCTGCACCATGCTGTTTAGTGCTTCTGATAGTTGATTGAATTCCCTAATTTGGAAATCTTGGGGCACTGTCTGCGACGCTTCTGTATCTACTTTCATCGCGTAGTCTCTCAGTTTTTCCACAGGACGCGCCAAGTCGCGAGACAGATATAAAGTCGCGATGATACTAGCAGCAACCAAACCGACAATTAAATTAAATAAAACTTGCTGAATTTCTTCCAAACCTGATAGAGCGTAATCTAAACGAGAGACAGCTAAAATAATCCACTTGCTGTTCTCCTGTGTAGTTGAAGGACTCGGGATAGCGGCGTATCCTGCTAGCAACTCTACACCATTTCTTTCAAAGGAAAATAGGTGGAGAAAAGCTGTTCCGCCGGCGATCGCCCTTCTGACAATACTTTTTAGTCGATCGGCATCTGCCTCTTGGGCGATATTGCGGCCCACGCGGTTGACATTCGGGTGCGCCAAAATCGTCCCATCTTGGTCGATCGCCACCGTATAGCCGGCTAAAGAACCCTTGGGAGCGCTGGTTTGCACAGGCAAGGCCGACTGCAAACTCAAAGCATAACTCAACTGCAGGGTATTGCCCCGACGAATGTAAACAGGAGCGCTCAACACCAAACTCGCTTGGCTATCGCGGCCTTCTTTACCCGCATCGGGAAAATCCTCAGCCCCCAAAGTCACTTTCTGATCGTTTGCTGTTCCCTGTTGCTGCTGAGGTAAGGACAGGCTGATGTAAACGCTCTTCTCGTCCAGCAGCGTTTGCTGCTGCTGTACGGACGGCCAAAATTTGGCCGGCAACGACTGAATCGGCTGCTGCCCGCAAGTGCTTGCGATCACTTGATTTGTCTTTAAATTAGTCAATTGCAAGCAATCAACCTGCGTTGGCAACCGCTGCCCTAATTGCGCGATAAACTTTTGATAATCCTTCGGGTCTACCGACTGCAACATCGAGCTTTCCGAAGCGCCGATCAGATTTGACTTCAGCGATTTCGCCCACTGTTCAATAGTTTCTGCTTTTCTGACTGCACTTTCTGTCAAGTTTTGACGAGCAGTTTCCAGAAGAGTCGAGCGTGCCTTGCGATAGGTAACATACTCCCCCACCAGTAGAACAGGTACGCTGAGCAACAAAATCCGCGACAGTAAAATACGGCGAAAGGAGGATTGACCTAACTTAACCATAGGAAATATCTAAATTAAGGTGCAACACCCAACAGCGACCATTAAAGTGAAATAAACCAGACCGAAAGCGTGAATCTGTCTAGGGGGCTCTGCTGACTGGACAACACAGCTTCAGAACAACATTTAAACACAATTATAGAAGCCACTGTAGTAATCTCGATTCTAAGTGTGTGGACCCAAAGATGCTCAGCAATTTGTTGGCAAATGCCTGTGATTTCGGTCACACTTCCCTTCTCACTTCTCGGATCGACTGGCACCCGATCGCCCCAGGGCACATTTTTCAGGCTGGAAAAACCGTCGGGTGGACATACCGCAGTTGCTTGAAGCTAAAATCGTATGGATGCACTCGCCCCAAATTAACAGGCAAAAAGTTCGGTTTCCGGCTAGTGTACAGAGAGAATTATTGCTCGATCAGACTTTTTCTTTCCGAATGCCTTCGAGAGATGGGCCAGAGATGGGCGATGCAAGATTTTGCACCCTGCGAAAGATTTCTTTTGCCATCCGGTTGATTCGGTGACAATAATTCACCTGTCCAACAAAAAGAATGAGACGATCAAGCTGCCGATCGACTCTGACAACCCTAATGCGGGGAACCTTGGCCCAAACAGTGCACCCACACTCCCTAAATTCGCGGTCTCGGCAATAATCTCCATAGCTTAATCCATGAAAAAAAACTTTAGCATTTATACGTATTATTACACAAACAACCGTCCGAGATATCATCACGCTTATTTGATATCTCCCCTTTGAGAAAGGCTAGCGACACTTTAGGAGGTCAGCAAGACACAACTCCGAGTTTTGGATCTCGGCTGCGGTAATAGCAACCTCAGTCACGTCATCGCAGAGCACGGCTGCGAAGTTATCGGCGTTGACACTTCTGCACCCGGAATTGCCCTCTCCCGTCAAAGTTTCCCCGATTGTCAGTTGATCCAAGCAGATATTTACGACCGGCCAGATACCGATATTCTAAACTCATTTGATGTTGTCTTAGCTATTGAAGTAATCGAACACTTGCTTTATCCTAAAGAACTAGCAAAAACTGCAAAAAGATGCCTCATTTGGGAGAAAAACTAATTATTTCCACACCCTATCACGGCTATTTAATAAATCGGGCTTTAGCGATTTTTGGTAAACTAAATAAACATTTAGCCGCTCTTTGGGATAACGGCTACATTAATTTTTTTTCAGTAGAGACGCTGACCAAGTTATTAACATCTGAAGGATACACCGACATAAAATTTAAATTTGCTGGTCGGCTTTCCTATCTTGGGAAATCACTGTTAGGCTCTAGTATTTTCTCGGTATAAGCGGAAAAAATATGAGTTTAGAGTTGTGAGTTTTCAGCCAATTAAGTTTTCGGAATATACCACCAGCCCTCATGAAAAGTAAAAGATAAGTTTTATGGTGAAATGGTGAAACAAATAAAATGACTGTTGGCGTTTGGATATTAGGCGATTAACTTTGGCAGAACCAAGCTGTTCTCAACCGCACAGATGATAAATCTTCCCTACTGGGATTTCCTAGCGCGCCACCGCGACAAACTTCAGTCGATCGGTCGCATGAGCTTTATCTTAGCCAATCTCGACAAAATGCCGTCGGCAGAATTGGCAACCATCCGGCAAAAAGCGGCAGAGTGGCACTTAGGAAGTCAGTAGTCAGTAGTCAGTTGTCAGCAGTCAGCAGTCAACAGTCAACAGTCATTAGTTATTTGTTATTTGCTATTTGCTACCAATGCCCCATGCCCCATGCCCCATGCCCCATGCCCAATGCCCCATGCCCCATGCCCCACGCCCCATGCCCTTTGCAATTCTTATTTTTTCCCTGACTTTTCCCTAAACATTCCACAGCGTTTCCACAGGCAAGTCTGAGGTTTTCCACAGATGCGACACAGTTTTCCACAGAAATTAACGGTACGGTAGCATCTTGCTGCGGAATTGGGGATTTCCTTAACTTGCTGCCTAATTCCTCATAACCCCCCCCACTACATAAAGATATGTAACAAAAAATGCCCTGAAAAGCTGATTATTTGGTAAACCTTTTTTTTATGTAAAGAACTTTGTAATATTTCGCAACATTGACAAACCCACCCCCTCATAGCGCACAATGATGCGACCGACCTAAAAAAAAGCGCTCTGATTTCGGCTGTGCCTGCACCTGTATCCGGCCGAAGGGGGGGTTCTGTTTTCAATTTATTAGCGAGACTAAAAAAAATGATGAACCCAACAGTCAGTATTTTTGCTGAAATTCCCGAAACGCTGCACGATTCTCTCAAAACTTACCTGGAAACCCATCCCGAATGGGATCTAGACCGAGTATTTTGCGCGGCCCTGTCGCTGTTTTTGTTGCAGAATGCCGATAGCGGTACGCCTGAAGCTTCGCGCAGTTATCGCCAAGCTGCGAGAGTTTATCTCGAAACTCTGTTTCAATCTCCTCAAGACTTGCACAGCAACAATGTAACTCCGTCGTCGTGAACTACCCAGCGCTGACCTTCGGTACAGTGTGAGCTTCTGACTTCAACGGGGATTGCTTAAAGGATAAGGGGAGAGGGGGAGACGCGGTTTCTGGGAAGGATTTTAGTTGACCGAGAGGGCGCGGACTGCATAGGTGGCAACTTCAGCTTAAAATCCCTGAGAACTATGGCTTATAGCTTAATGCCGAGCCCCATTGCATCTCCCTTAAGAAGGGGACTTTGATAGCTTCAATTCCCCCCGGACTATCAGGGGATGCCGGGGGGATAAGCTGCCTTATTCGTCAAACAGTAGACGGGTAGTACATAAGATGCGCTTGTTTACACCCATGGTGCTTATAGCGCACTCTACAGACTACAAACTAATGGCTGAAGACTACATCATGCCCATGCCGCCCATGCCGCCCATGCCGCCCATGCCGCCCATGCCGCCCATGCCGCCCATGCCGCCCATGCCGCCCATGTCGCCCATGTCGCCGCCGGCTTTTTTCTTCTCGGGTTTTTCGACAATCACAGCTTCAGTGGTCAAAACCATACCAGCAATGGAACCGGCATTTTGCAAGGCCGATCGCACTACCTTAGCCGGGTCAATAATCCCGGCGGCAATCATATCTTCGTACACGTCGGTGAGAGCGTTGTAGCCAACGTTGAACTCGCTCGCCCGCACTCGCTCGATGACGATCGAACCTTCAACGCCGGCATTATCAGCAATTTGACGCAAAGGTGATTCCAAAGCTTTCTTCACCAAGTCAGCGCCTACTTGTTCTTCGCTGTCTAAAGTATCTCTGATCGCATCTATTTTGGTAATCAGGTGAAGTAGGGTCGTGCCACCTCCGGCAACGATACCTTCTTCCACAGCAGCTTTAGTAGCGTTCAGAGCGTCTTCAATACGCAGTTTACGGTCTTTGAGTTCGGTTTCGGTAGCTGCGCCGACTTTAATTACAGCGATGCCGCCGGCGAGTTTGGCGATGCGTTCGGTTAGCTTTTCCTTGTCGTAGTCGGAATCCGTCGCTTCTAGCTGCTTGCGGATTTGCTCGATCCGTTTTAGCACGTCAGCTTTGTGTTCGTCGCCAGCAACAATGATCGTGTTTTCTTTGTCGATCGTAATTTTGCGGGCGGTACCGAGCATTTCTAGGGTTGCGGTATCGATGCTGAGTCCGACTTCTTCGGAAATCAGTTGACCGCCGGTGAGCACGGCGATATCTTGAAGCATAGCTTTGCGTCGATCGCCAAAACCAGGAGATTTCGTTGCTGCGATGTTCAATACGCCGCGGGCTTTGTTGACTACCAGAGTTGCCAAAGCTTCGCCTTCAATATCTTCGGCGATAATTAGCAGCGGTTGACCTGTGCGGGCGATTTTTTCGAGAACTGGAATTAGTTCTTGAATCGAGCTAATTTTTTTGTCGGTAATCAGGATGCGAGCGTTTTCGTACTCAACTTCCATGCGATCGGTGTTAGTGACGAAATACGGAGAAAGATATCCGCGATCGTACTGCATCCCTTCGACAACTTCCAATTCTGTTGTCAGAGACTTCGACTCTTCAACAGTAATTACGCCGTCTTTGGTGACTTTTTCCATTGCTTGGGCAATCATGGCGCCGACTTCTTCGTCGTTACCGGCGGAGACAGTGGCGACTTGAGCAATTGCAGCCCCTTCGACGGGTTTCGCCAATTTCTCGATTTCCAGCACCAAGTGGGCGATCGTTTTTTCAATACCCCGGCGCAGCGCGACTGGGTTTGCGCCTGCTGCGACATTCTTCAAACCTTCGCGAATCAGGGATTGAGCTATAACCGTTGCGGTTGTTGTGCCGTCGCCTGCGATATCTTTAGTTTTGGAGGCGACTTCTTGAATTAAGCGAGCGCCGGCATTTTCTAGGGGGTCTTCGAGTTCGATCTCCCTAGCAACGGTGATACCGTCGTTAACGATTTGGGGAGCGCCGTACTTCTTTTCCAATAGGACGTTGCGGCCTTTCGGGCCCAAGGTGATGCGGACAGCATCGGCGAGTTGATTGACGCCGCGTTCTAGTGCCCGCCGAGATTTGTCGCTAAATGCAACTATTTTGGTCATGTTTGTCTCCAATCGCTTACATTAGCAAATTTAGCACTCTCTGAGGCTGAGTGCTAAGTTGATCGATTTTTGATTGTAGCGCGACTCAACGGTGTGGGGGGTTGCGGGGGCGGATGGGAGATTTGGGCGATCGTTGCCAGTAGCTAAGGACAGGGCAATGCCGTGTCCCCACAGCGGGTAGGGGCACGGCACTGCTGTGTCCTCACAGATATCCTGTCCCGCAGATATAATATGGTTTGTTACATCTCGATCGGGTTTTGGCTCGGCCCCAAACCCAACTTTTATGGCGCGTCATCCCCAAGCAGAATTTTTATTCAAAATTTCTTAACTTGTGTTTTCGGTCATCTACCTTTCGATAGAGCTTCTATTCTTTTTTTTCGACCTTCTACCTTCTATAGCAACCGCCAAGACTATTAGGACGTTCTTAATTGCTGAAAACCTTGGGGAAGATTCCTTCTTCCTTCAGCATCCATCCGTTACATCCGTTACAAAATCCGCTGCCGAACCTTCTTCCTTCTTCCTATGGCTCGTTATTCTCGACTGCAAAAACTCGGCTCTTATATGCGCCCGCACTGGAAACCAACATTCTGGGGCATTTTTTCGCTATTAGTTGTCAATGCTGTGGGCGTTTACATTCCCCTGCTGATTCGGAATTCAGTTGACACTCTCCAAGTTGCGACTAAATTTGACCAAGTTTTCAACTACGTGGCACTAATTCTGATCCTCGCCTCAATTATGTGGGTAATTCGGATGGTGTCGCGGATTCTGCTGTTTGGCGTGGGGCGTCAAGTAGAATTTGACCTCAAACAGCAAATTTTTAACCATTTATTAACATTAGAACCGTCTTATTTTGCGGCTAATACGGTAGGAGATTTAATTAACCGGGCTACTTCCGATTTGGACAATATTCGGCGCTTGGTGGGGTTTGCAGTGCTGAGTTTGGCGAATACGGCATTTGCCTATGCTTTGACTTTGCCGGTGATGCTGGGGATTAATGTAAGGCTGACGCTGTTGGCGATCGCAGTTTATCCTTTAATGCTGGTTTTGGTACAGTTATTTAGCGACAAACTTCGCATCCAACAGTTAGCCGTGCAAGAGGAATTGTCGGCGATGAGCGATTTAATTCAGGAAGATATGAGCGGGATGTCCGTAATTAAAATCTACGCTCAAGAAGAAAACGAACGCCGAGCTTTTCGCAATTCCAATGCGAAGTTGCTATCAGCAAATTTGCAATTAGCAAAAACTAGAAACTTTATTTTTCCACTGCTGGGGGGTTTGGCAAGCATCAGTTTGTTGGTGCTGCTTTCAGCAGGTGGCGGGGCAATTGCTAGTGGTCAAATTAGCATTGGCGATTTTGTAGCGTTGCTGATTTATGTCGAGCGTTTGGTATTTCCGACGGCGCTATTGGGTTTCACAATTACTGCTTACCAGCGAGGAGAAGTGAGTGTCGATCGCATCGAATCAATTCTGACTGTGGAACCGCAAATTAAGGATGCTGCCGATGCAGTTGAACTGGCAACTCCAGTCAAAGGCGAAATTGTGGCTCGCCATCTAAATTATACTTATCCCGGTGCTAATATCCCCGCGCTTAAAGATGTTTATTTTACCATAAAACCGGGAGAAACAGTCGCAATTGTTGGGGCGATCGGATCGGGAAAATCAACTTTAGCTAATGCGTTGCCACGCTTGCTAGATATCGATCGGGGCGAGTTATTTGTAGACGGACAGGATATTACCGAGGTACAATTGACCCATTTGCGCGGGGCGATCGCCTACGTCCCGCAAGAAAGTTTTCTATTCGGCACTACCATCAAGAATAATATCCGCTACGGAAACCCCTTAGCGGAACAGCCGGAGATTGAAGCCGCCGCAAAACAAGCGCAAATTCACGCCGAAATCCTCAACTTTCCGCAGCAGTACAAAACAGTTGTCGGCGAGCGCGGCATTACTTTATCCGGCGGACAGCGGCAGCGGACAGCACTTGCTCGCGCTTTGTTAGTTGACGCCCCGGTGTTAATTTTGGATGACGCTCTTTCCAGCGTTGACAATCAAACTGCTACCGACATCTTGCGAAACTTGGCAACGGGAACAGATCGCAAAACAGTAATTTTTATCTCGCATCAAATGTCGGCGGCGGCCAGTGCCGATCGCATTTTTGTGATGGAGAAAGGAGAAATAGTTCAGAGTGGCACTCACATTGAATTGGTAGGGGAAACAGGGCTTTATCAGTATTTGTGGAACCAGCAAAAATTAGAGGAATTGCTGCATTGACAAGTGACAGATACTTTGATTTATATCAACTCCGGTAGCATCGGAATTAATATTACCCACAGCCTGGACACGGCGCCGTGCCGTGTCCCTACAATTAATCGCGGTAGGGACACGGCACGGCGCCGTGTCCTCTATATAATTCCGGTGCTACCGGAAACGATATCATAGGATTTTGGGGATAAAGAAGCAACCAAATTCATTGCCAAGCGATTTTAATTAGCTACATTACTCAAGGGAATTTCTTCTTGTTCTTGAAATAATTTAATCGATTGCAGACTATCTGAAGCAGCATCCCAAAGAATGAATTGGAAGCAGTCAGGAATATCGCGAATTGTCAGGGATTTTGAATTAGCAAGCAGGTGAATATTAGCATTGTGACAAGCCCGAAGATTATAGTTAGGTATTCGCTCCGAGAGATGATGAATGTTGTGGTAAGCAATATCAGCCGAAAACCAATTGAGAAGAGTTGGTAATTTGAGATAACTGCTGCCTTCTATTGCGCCCAGCAGATAGTCCCAGCCCTCTGTTTTGTGGGCGTAAGAACCCTCAAAGTTATGCTGTACAAAGAAAATACAGATAAATATTGCCGCCGAACAAGTCATGACAATTGAGTAAACACTCCAGAAAAAGCCAAACCCCAGTAAGTTGCTCAGATAAATCCAGCTACCCACAACACAAATATTGTTGAACAGTAAATCCCAAAACTCAGCCGTCGTATACCAATGTTTGGATTTATAAGAAGCAATGATTGCAGATAAACCCATACCAAAATCTTGAGTGAGACAACCAAAAATATGTCTGATAAAACCCGTAATTCCCAAGATTAGCGCGAGTCTTGGCTTAATAATTAGATAGAAAAAACCACCGGGAAACAGCATCAAGGGGTGTCTGAGTAACTGATACATCTTTTGACTAAATGGACTTAGCGCCGCAAATTTTTCGGTGGATATCAACGCCGAAGGGCCTCGGTACATATCCCAATTACCATTATGTTTGTGGTGATAAGCGTGTCCCCTCGACCAGGGGTACTGAGGAATCGCATTGATAATACCTAGCAGAAAACCCATAATGCGATTGACTTTTTTGGAACTAAAAAGAGAATAGTGTCCGCAATCGTGCATCAAAGCGAAACAACGTCCTGAAAAAAGTGTCATCAACACCATTATCGGCGGAAGAAGGAATACAGAAATGGCAGTAGCTTTAAAGGCTAAAAACCATAAGAATATATAAGGAACCACTGTATTGAGTATTTGGCAAGTAGCTGTCAAATTGTTGCTCTTCATATAAGGAGCTAGCACAAAATCTGACTTTTTGATCGCGCTTTTCATTCAGTATGTCTATGGTGTGTGGATAAGTGCTTAGCTTAGCATCAGGATAGGTTCGCTATTTTTTGTCTTGTTTTATTGCAGGTAATAAGCTGTTACGCATTTAAACCACTAAGGAGGCTTGTAGGGCGCGTCAGGCGCGAACACTTACGCTTACAGGGGAAACACTTCTGTACGCTCCGCACCATACTATCGTCTTTTAAATGCCGAACAGCTTAGGGTAAATTACGGTTGAAATTTTGCCTATACTTTACCAACCTGCTGATAATATTGAGTACCTTCACTCCTCCTTTGGGTGGTTTCACCAAGCTGAAGTTCATCCCAGCGTTGACGTACTTAATCATAACAAACTACGGGAGTAATTACTAATCGTTGCAGCAAATTGCTTCTATTTTACTCTTACCTGTGAGGATAATAATTTCTTGGGGGGATTTTATGTCGCAGTGATTTGAAGCAAACTAGAGATAGCAGATAGCTCTATTGACCTTCGTTGCAGATAATATTTGAGCGACCATTGTGGTGGGAATTTTCAGTGATGTGGAACCGTGTCCACTTGCTACTTCACAGGTGTATTGAGATGCAAATTTTATCACAAAGAACGGGCTTAAACCAGGCGTTAAAATCCATTTCCAGCGGTGCATCCCAGGGTCAGCATATTTTGGTGAATAAACAGATTCTGTCAATACCCAAAGCTACCTTGCCGCTTGTGATCTTCAACTTGCATGGGTTTCTTGCCGCAGCACTGTAGCATATTTTACCATATTTTTTAGCGCGGGAACAGTCTGCAATCAAGCATCTGTCTCTAATTTTCCAGTCAAAAATGTTTTCAGGGCTTTCTTTATTTCCCGGTTTTTGCCAATCCGAGGATATTCCCATGTCTCAGCTAGAATCGTCATAACTCAACTTTGTTTGCAGAAAAAACTCTGCAGCGTGTCAGCCGCGGAACAAATTGCTGCACCGGAAGGGATTAATATGATTGGTTGGTTGCACGATCGACCTTCGGTGATGTATGCCGCTATTTTTGCTTGCATCGTCTGTGGCACAGTTTATCGTTCCGGGTTCTATCCCAACTCGATCGCAGGTTCAAAATTTTGGCTACTGGCGAAAACTTTTTATGGGCGGGCTATAGGGGCGAGGGACAAACGGCCCATCTCGGAAACCAAAGCTGACACAACATCCACAACCGCAGAGGATTTTGGCTCAACTCCTTGAGACGAGAATTTGAGGAGCGATCGCAATTGCCTGCGTTTTTTGTGCTCGGAGATAGCTCGGATTTGCTACAATCTAATCGCACACGCGATTAGAAATGGGTTATGACCGAACTATTAGATGAGACGCTTTCTATTGAAATGGCCGCTCGCATCAAAAGCAACCGTAAAAATTGCTTTGACAACGCCTGTAAAGCAGCGTTAGCCACCGAGGGCGCGATTTATGTTCAAGGCTTTTTAGCCGTGCCGGGAGTGCCATATAAACCCATCGAATATAGCTGGATTGAACTCGACGAGCGAATTATTGACCCAACCTTTCCCCATCTTGGTTTCATCGCTCAAGACATTCATTACTTCCCAGTCCAGCGCTTCAGCCTCAAGAAACTCAAAGCAATCCTAGAAGAATCAAAAGAAGATTATCCTGAAGACGACCCGCTGCCGATTTATGGCAATCAACCTTATGAATATTACGGCGATTTGATGTTAGGCGGTAGCGATTACCAAAATGCTTACGATTTGGCTGCCGCTAAATGCAGGGAATTAAACCAACCCAAAAAACAGGATGCAAACTAATTCCAGACTTACCAAAAAATGGTTGGGGGCGCTACTTGCAGCAATAAGGTGCACACTATGCACCCTACAGATACAGATTACGGTAGCAACTGTTCTGTCGATTAATATACTTCATCATGACTTCCCAAATCTACAAACACGGCTTTTCCGTCTTCTGTAAAGTAGAAAAGTACCCTTTCGTCGTAATCTACGCTAAAGCTCCAAAACTCCTTGAGCCTACCGGACAATTGATGAGTTTTTAAGCTTGGTTCAAACGGCTCTCTGATGAACTGTTCCAGCTTTTGTCAAAACCTAGCCTCCAAATCAGCATCGCCTTTGATCCGCTTTTTGAAAGCACGCTTGAATGAAGAACTGAAACTGACTTCCACGATTATTCCTCTATCATTACTCTGAGTTCATTGATGTTAGCGGAAAATTTCATTTCACCTTTTTGTTGTTCAATCTGCGCTGACTTAAAGTTTTGATACATCTCTTCGCGACGTTCTTCCCGGAGATATTGCTTCAACAACAGTTGAAGCTCTTGCTTTTCGTCAGTAGAAAGATTCTTGATCGTCTCGACCACATCACTGAAAGTCATAACTTACAAAACCCTATTGTGCTGATTAGATTATAGCAAAAAATATTTTTTTGGTTGACTTTCGTTTCTCGTTCCCCGGCTCTGCCTCGTCTTAAAAAAAGCAAAAAATCTCACTATTTAGCATTTTCCAATTTCCAAGATTCAGGAAACCTCGAATAATGAAAAGCAGCCAATAACGGATCTGAGTTCTGATTCCCAATCAAATCAGCCAATAATTTAGCCGTCACCGGAGCCAACAAAATGCCATTGCGGTAATGCCCCGTAGCCAATGTCAAATTCTCCCAAGCACTAGCACCCAAAATCGGCAACTCATCAGGAGTAGCCGGCCGAAATCCCCACCAAAACTCCAGAATCGGATAATTTTGTAATTCGGGATATAACTTAATCGCTCCTGCTAGCAAACTTTGGATTCCTGCAGGCGTATTTCCCGGTCTAAAATCCACATTTTCGCTAGTAGCGCCAACAATAATTCTGCCATCTTGACGTGGTACAATATAAATGCCAGTCCCGAATAGAACGGTTTGCAGGGGCTGGATAACTCCACAATCTTCTGGTACACATACTGACAGCATTTGTCCTTTTCTTGGAAAAACAGGAACATTCAATAACTGCTCAGACCAAGCACCCGCCGCTAAAACATAACGGTCTGCTTGCAATTTTCCTGCTGTTGTTTCAATGCCCACAACTCGGTTTCCCTGTCGAATAATTTCCTTTGCAGTGTCTTGAATAATCTCAATCTGCAATTCTTTGGTTGCGCTCTGAAGCGTCCGAAATAAAGCGCGGTTGTCTACTTGAGCGTCGTCAGGATACCACCAACCGCCAATTACTTCTTGACCTAATCCAAACTGGTGCTGGCGAACAGTATCTCTGTCCAACCATTGATAATTAAGGTTTGACAAAAGCGGCTTTTCTTGAGGCTCGTTTTGACAAACTGGTGCGAGAATTCCCGATCGCCAATATCCCGTTTTTAATCCGGTAATATCTTCTAGCCGTTCCACCCAGGCAGGATACAGTGCGCGGCTTTGCAAGCACAAATCCAGCATCGGACTGGGGGGAATTCGTTCAGCTTGCGGGGCAAGCATTCCAGCCGCAGCCCTGGCAGTCGGTGGTTTAGAATCTGCGGTAAGAACCGCGACAGATGCCCCTCGCAATTTCAGTTCTACGGCTAGCGAAAGACCAATTATTCCGCCACCAATAATCAGAATATCTTTAGATGAATTCATTAACTTTTATATGGACTTTCTGGCTTTTTTGACCTCTCGGCTTTCTTTAGGGTAAGGTGCGCTAAGCACACCTTACAGTTAGAATTATTATGCAAGTCTTACAGATTATCTGGCAAGGCGATCGTCCTATCAGCCTTTCTTAACAAAAAATCTATGCTTGTGGGTTCCAGACAGTTTCAGAACCTTGACCCCAGAAACCGTCATATTTTGTCACCTTAATATCGCCTAAAACCTTGGTTTGACAGGACAAACGGCGATTGGAGGCGGAAGAATGGGGAGGAACCGAAAGTCGGGCTTTTTCGCGCCACTGGGGCTCGGAAACTTCCCCCTCGACAGTGACGGCGCAGGTGCCGCAAGTGCCGAGGCCGTGGCAGTTGATGACTTTGGCGTTGCCGTTGTAGAGATCGATGCCGTTTTTGAGCAAAACTTCACGGAGATTCGCTTCGCGATCGCACTCAAATGTTTTTCCTTGCGCTTGTACCTTGACCACAGCAATTTACCCCAGTTAGATTTATGTTAATTTTCCTATATATTATCGCATTAAATTCAAATAAATTCATCTAATATGGTAAGTGATATATTACCAATTTCTCGATCGCAATTTCCCATGACAAATCGGCTCTGGATCTACGATACCACGCTGCGAGACGGTGCTCAGTGCGAGGGACTCTGCTTATCTCTCGAAGACAAACTGCGAATTGCTCGGCAGTTAGACAGTTTAGGAATTCCCTTTATTGAAGGCGGCTGGCCGGGGGCGAATCCTAAAGACGTACAATTTTTTTGGCGTCTCAAAGAACAGCCCCTAACTCAAGCAGAAGTTGTAGCTTTTTGTTCGACTAGGCGGCCGGGAACTACGGCAGCTAATGATGAAATGTTGCAGGCTATTTTGTCCGCCGGTACTCGCTGGGTGACGCTGTTTGGCAAGTCGTGGGATTTGCACGTTATTGAAAGTTTGAAGACGACGCTAGAAGAAAATCTAGCGATGATTCGAGATACAATTGAATATTTGCGGAGTCAGGGAAGGCGCGTTATTTACGATGCAGAACACTGGTTTGACGGCTACAATCACAATCGAGATTATGCTATTAAAACTTTAGAAGTTGCCGCCGATGCCGGTGCAGAATGGCTAGTGCTTTGCGATACTAACGGGGGTACTTTACCTAATGAAGTCAGTCAGGTTGTTTGCGATGTTTTAAAAGCTTTAGGAACCAATCGCGAAAAATCTATACAATTAGGAATTCACACTCACAACGACTCGGGAGTTGCGGTTGCTAATGCTTTGGCTGCTGTGCGGGAAGGAGTGACGATGGTACAGGGAACTATTAACGGTTATGGCGAACGCTGCGGCAATGCCAATTTATGTTCATTGATTCCTAATTTTCAGCTAAAGTTGGGTTATAATTGCATTCAAGACGAGCAATTAGTTAGATTAACTCAAGTAAGTCGATCGATCAGCGAAATTGTCAATCTGGCTCCCGATGATCATGCTCCTTTTGTCGGCCTTTCTGCTTTTGCTCATAAAGGCGGAATTCATGTATCGGCTGTTGAGAAAAATCCGTTAACTTACGAACATTTGGAACCGGAAAAAATTGGCAACAGGCGGCGAATTGTGATTTCGGATCAAGCTGGTTTGAGCAATGTTTTGGCCAAGGCGCGCACTTTTGGCATGGATCTCGATCGCAAAAATCCTGCTTGCCGCCAAATTTTGGAAAAATTGAAAGATTTGGAAAGTCAGGGGTATCAATTTGAGGGTGCTGAGGCGTCTTTTGAATTGTTAATGCGAGAGGCTTTGGGAAAGCGTAAGCGTTTATTTGAAATCAAAGGTTTTCAAGTTCACTGCGATAAAGGTAGGGAGGAAACAGTTAATTCTTTAGCAACGGTGAAGGTGACTGTTAACGGTCAAGATATTCTGGAATGCGCGGAAGGAAACGGGCCTGTTTCGGCACTTGATGCGGCTTTGCGGAAGGCTTTGCGGAATTTTTATCCGGCAATTACTGATTTTAACTTAACCGATTATAAGGTGCGAATTCTGGACGGATGTGCGGGAACTTCTGCTAAAACTCGCGTTTTGGTTGAGTTTAGCAACGGTCAAGACCGCTGGACAACTGTTGGGGTTTCTGGTAATATTTTGGATGCTTCTTATCAGGCGGTTGTTGAAGGTTTGGAGTATGGTTTGGTGTTGGGAGATAGGGAGGCGATCGTTTTAACTGTGTCGAGTTATTAGGTTGAGGACCAAGAGAAGTTGCCTGAATATCGATGTTTAAATAGATACCAGGCGATTTCATATAGTTTCCGGTTGCACTCTTCGACATGATATAGAGGACACGGCAGTGCCGTTTCCATACCCGGATTAATTCTAGGGACACGGGGTTCTCGCGGTGTCCAGACTGCTGGTAATATTAATTCCGATGCTACCGAATTTGATATCAAGAGACTGTTGGAGAAAGTAGGTAAGCGGGATTAAACAGAGCTATGGCTGTTCAATATGAGCTAGGTTTTGATGTATTGGAATTGTTTTTTAATTCCCTGTCTTCTTTTGTTTCGGGATAGCCGTCTTTGTTTGGCTACTGCTAAGGGGATAAAACAGTAATTCTCTGGAATTTAAAGCGGAGTGTAGATTGAGATCGGGTACTAGCATCTAGATGCGATCGCGTGCGAGATTACCTGCGAACAAATGCCGATGTGAAGGAGGAGGATAGACATTTGTGCGATGCAGTGGGCGATCGCTAAATTATCGGAAACAATTAACTATCAATTATGAAAGATTACTCTTACCAAATTGGCGGCAGTCTCACAACTGATGCGCCTACCTATGTCCAACGACAAGCAGATATCGAACTTTATGAAGCCTTAAAACGAGGCGAATTTTGCTACGTTCTCAATTCGCGGCAAATGGGCAAATCTTCCCTTCTCGTTCGCACCTTCCATCGATTACAAGCAGAAGGATTTCAATGCAGCACGATCGACATGACCCGCATCGGCAGCGAAAACATTACTCCCTTACAGTGGTACAAAGGAATCGTTGGGGATTTGTGGCGCAGCTTTAATTTATTAGGACAAGTTAATTTAAAAACTTGGTGGAAAGAACAAGAAGAAGTTTCTCTCCTGCAAAGATTAAGTCAATTTATTGAAGATATTTTATTAGCCAGATTTCCAGAGGAGCGAATTTTTATATTTGTCGATGAAATTGATAGTATTTTAAGCTTAGATTTTCCTGTAGATGACTTTTTTGCATTAATTCGTTATTGTTACAACCAACGAGCCATTAATCCAGAATACAACCGGATTACCTTCGCAATTTTCGGAGTAGCTACACCAAGCGATTTAATTGCTGATAAAAATCGCACACCTTTTAATATCGGACAAGCAGTAGATTTGCACGGGTTTTCCTGGGAAGAAGCCTCTCCTTTAACTAAAGGGTTAGACAGTGTAGTCAGTAATGCCGAGGCTATTATCAAAGCAATATTAGCTTGGACTTATGGGCAACCATTTCTGAGCCAAAAGCTGTGTCAATTGATAGTAATAGCGGCGCGAGAATCTCACAGTGACGTGCTGACAATTCCACCGGGAACCGAGGGATTTTTTGTGGAATCGGTGGTGCGATCGCAGATCATCCAGAATTGGGAATCTCAAGATGAGCCAGAGCATTTAAAGACGATCCGCGATCGCCTTCTCCGCAACGAGCAACGTGCTGGAAGACTCCTGGGAATCTATCAACAAATATTACAAGGAGTGGAAGTTTCAACAGATGACTCGCGAGAACAGGTAGAACTATTGCTGTCTGGTTTGGTAGTAAAATACCAGGGGTTTTTACAGGTAAGCAACCCGATTTATCAAGAAGTATTTAACAAAAAATGGGTAGGAAAAAATCTCGCTTCCTTGCGTCCATACTCTCAAGCCTTTGATGCTTGGATAACTTCCAAGCAGACCGATAGATCCCGACTGTTGCGCGGACAGGCATTGAAAAATGCTCAAGCTTGGGCCCAGGGTAAAAGTTTGAGTGACTTAGATTATCAGTTTTTAGGCGCTTCTGAAGAATTAGACCGAAGAGAAATGCAGGTAGGATTGGAAGCAGAACGGGCTAAAGAAATTGAAGCCAGACTAACGGAAGAACAAAAAAGATTAGCTGTAGAGAAAAAAAGTTCTAAGCGGCAAAGATTTTTGCTTTTTGTAGTAACAATAGCATTAATTATTGCCTGTGCATTGGGGGTAGCGGTGTATTTTCAGTATCGGCAAACTGCTGTCAGCGAAATCAAAGCGATCGCCAAATCTTCCGAAGCGCTATTCGCGTCAAACCAAAAATTAGACGGATTAATAGAAGCGATCAGAGGAAAGCGACAACTGCAAAAGTTAGGTGGTGTAGAACCAGAGATCGAAGGCTCAGTTAAAGAAGTTCTTCATCAAGCTATTTATGGAGCGGTTGAGTATAACCACTTATCCGGGCATAACAATGTGGTTAACGATGTAACTTTCAGCCCTGATGGCGAACTCATCGCCTCAGCTTCTGCCGACAAAACCATCGATCTTTGGAAAAAAGACGGTACAAAACTAGAAACGCTTCAAGGGCATAACAATGCAGTTTGGGGAGTCGTATTTAGCCCCAGAGGGGATCTAATTGCTTCGGGTTCTGGGGATAACACAGTCAAACTTTGGCGCAAAAACAGTACAAAATCACCCAGCGGAAAGCGGAATTATACCTTATGGCAAACCTTGAAAGGACATACCAATAATATTACACAAGTCGCGATCGCTCCTGATGGTCAAACTATTGCTTCTGCTTCTAAAGATAAAACCATTAAACTCTGGAGTACAGACGGTAAACTGCTGAGAACTCTCACCGGACATACAGATGAAGTTAACAGCGTTGCCTTTAGCCCGGACAGTCAAACTATTGCATCTGCTTCTAAAGATCAAACCATCAAACTCTGGAATGCAGACGGTAAACTGATCAGAACCCTCACCGGACATACGGATAGAGTTATGAATGTTGCCTATGCGCCAAGCGCAGGCTACGCCAACAGCCCTTCAGAATATCTCATTGCCTCGGCGAGTGCGGATAAAACGGTCAAACTTTGGCATCTTGATGGAACTTTAGTCAAAACCCTAACTGGACACAGCGATGCCGTGACAAAAATCGCTTTTAACCCTCAAGGTGGTTTGCTTGCCTCGGCAAGTCTAGACAGAACAGTCAAACTGTGGCAGCTTGACGGGACTCTGCTAAAAACCCTGCTAGTCGCCAAGGATGTCGTCTCTGGATTGGCTTGGAGTCCTGACGGGCAAATCTTTGCCTCATCCAGTTGGGATGGCCCGATCGCACTCTGGAAGCTTGATGACAGTTTGCTTAAGACTCTTAACGGACATCAAGCATCAATTTACACCATAAAATTTAGTCCAGATGGTAAGACAATTGCCACCGCCAGTCGTGACAATACCGTTAAACTTTGGCGCCTTGATGGTAGCTTAATTGGCACTTTCCCCAAACAAGCAGATAAAGTTTTCGGAGTAGATTTCAACCCAAAGGGAGACACAATTGCTACAGGCGGTTATGACAGCACTGTTCGATTGTGGCGACTAGATGGAACCTTAATCAAGACTTTTACTGGACATCAAGGTAGAGTTTTCACGGTTGATTTCCATCCAGATGGACAGTCACTCGCCTCGGCGGGTGAGGACAAAACGGTCAAAGTCTGGAGTATTGATGGCACTGAATTGGCAACTCTCAAAGGGCATACCGATCATATTAACGGAGTTGCCTTTAGTCCCGATGGAAAGCTCATTGCCTCTGGTAGTGTGGACGGCACTGTCAAACTTTGGCAGTGGGATAATGCGATCGCATCTGGAAAGCCCAGCTACAAACTTTTACACACGTTAAAAAGCCATCGCCGTCAGGTAGCTGGAGTGGCATTTAGCCCGGATGGCAAGATTCTCGCTTCAGCAGGTATGGATAGCATGGTCAGACTTTGGTGGCGCGATGGTACGGAAATCAGAGCCTTAAAGGGACACAAAAATGGGGTATTCGGAGTGGCATTTAGCCCTGATGGCAAGACTCTCGCTTCAGCAAGTTTTGACGGCACTGTTAAACTTTGGAGGTACGATGGTCAAGAGCTTGAAACCTTAAAAGGACATAGCGATGGGGTGTTCGGAGTGACATTTAGCCCTGATGGGAAGTTCATCGCCTCCGCCAGTCAGGATACCACAGCAATTGTGTGGAATTTAGAGCGAATTTTTCAGCTCGATTTTCTCCAGTATGGATGCGATTGGGTGCGGGATTATCTGCGAACCAATGCTGATGTGAAGGAGGAGGACAGACATTTGTGCGATCGTATTAAAACGGAATAATATCAACTCCGCTTTATTAGGAATAATAGATTAATATGTGTGGGCTAGAGCATCAGAGGATTAGAGGATCTTTATCATGCTTGGCTAATTTTTATTGGAATATGCTATAAGAATAAATCAGGCTTAACTACTCCCTTTATCTCTCAGTCTGCGGAGGCGGACTTCGTTTTTGTAGGGGCAATCCCCCCGTGGTTGCCCTGGTTTTAACCACCGAATGATACGCAGAAGGATAAAGAGAGTAGCCAACCTGGATTTGGTATAATAACTACAGAGTAATGAAATCGCTAGCAGTCAGAATACCCGGTGTAACATTGTTAAGCTTCGCCAATAATTGATTGGTGTCAGTCACGCTAATCAAAGTTTGATTGTTGGTGGAAGTAATACTGAGTTGATTAAAACTCAAATCAGTATTCAACCCAATTAAATCCTCTCCCTTGCGGAAATCATTAATGGTGTCGCTACCCAAACTTTGATTTAGGAAAAACACATCATTTCCCGAACCACCAGTCAAAGTATCATCCCCAACATCCCCGGAAAGGAAATCGGAACCGCTGCCACCACTGAGAATATCATTACCTTTGCCTCCATACAGGGTATCGTTACCGATGTCGCCGCAAAGCACATCGTTTTCATTGCCGCCGAACAGTAAGTCGTTGCCCTCACCGCCATCGAGACTGTCGTTTTCTTTGCCGCCGTAAAGCGTGTCATTTCCCAAATCGCCAAAAATCAGGTCTGCACCTTCATTGCCAAAGGCAATATCGTTGCCGTTTCCAGCATTAATTGTGTCATTTTCTAAGTTGCCTAAAATGTAGTCGTCGCCATCTTCACCCAGCAAGATATCATCATCTTTACCGCCGAAAATAGTGTCGTTGCCAAGGCCGCCGGCAACTGTATCATTGCCGAGATCTCCCCTCAACAAGTCCTCGCCATCTCCGCCAACAACAGTGTCATTATCTTTGCCAGCGTAGATGGTATCGTTGCCAGCGTCGCCAGAGATGAAATCGCTGCCTTCATTGCCGAAGATTGAGTCGTTATCTACACCGCCATCAATGTTGTCATTGCCGCCCATGCCGTAGAGAGTATCGTTGCCGGCTTGTCCGTTAATTGACTCGTTGATGACACCGCCCATGATGAAGTCGGTAGTGTCGCCGCCGTTGATAGTTTGTTGGACTGGGTTGGGGGCGATGGTGGCAGGATCTAGTTGCGGGGCGTTGAGGCTATCGAGTAGGCAATCATCTGCAGGCGGAGTTGGCGTGGGAGTTGGTGTCGGTTCGGGTGTGGGCGTGGGAGTTGGTTCGGGTGTGGGAGTTGGAGTTGGTTCGGGTGTGGGAGTCGGAGTCGGTTCGGGTGTGGGAGTCGGAGTCGGCGTCGGAGTGGGAGTTGGAGTGGGCGTCGGAGTTGGAGTCGGCGTGACTGTAGCGTTCAATTCGTAAGCCCCAATATCAACGATCGCACTTCCGTTATTATCACCATCTTGAGGGCGACTCACACCGCGCTGATCAGCAGCCGGCGCGCCCGCACCAGTACCAGTATCAATTGCCGGACTTCCTGTTAGCAGCGGCAGCACGAAAGCGCCGTTAATATTTTCCAAAGGGCCGAGTAAGGGGTCTGCGATCGTAATACTTGCCGTAACATTACTATCATTAGGATCTCCCACGGTCAGTTTAGCGGGAAATTGAAGATTGTTTCCCCCATCAATGAGCTCCCGTCCAGTGTGCTGCCTATTTTTAAAAGGATTACTGGCCGTATTCCTATCAAAAATCGAATTCTTGACAGTAATTGGCGATTTCACAGGATCGTTAAAAGTAGCAATACCTCCCGAAAATTCAGCGGTATTTTTAGCAAAAGTCGAATTGACGATATTAGTCGAAAAGGAATCTCTGTTAGCGACAAGCATTCCCCCGCCCTGCTTAGCAGCACTGTTGCCAGAAAAGGTACTGTTGACAATGCTGACATTTCCATTTTCTCCCAACCACAAACCGCCGCCGTTGTCTTCAGCTTTATTGTTAGCGAATGTGCAGTTTGTCACTGTCAAATCAGCATTACCGTGACGGACAGCGCCTCCCGAACCTCCAGTACCTGATGAATTTTTTACCGCTTGGTTATTAATAAAAGTGCTATTTTCCAAAACTACTTTATCTTGGAAATAACCAAACAAAAAGGCTGCGCCTCCTTCTCTCGCTCCGATATTGCCATCAAAAACGCTGTTGCGAATAGCAATAGTTCCGGCAACGGGGCCGGGGGTTGCATTCGGGCCCGAAGCATTAGCGCCATCGACGTAAACTGCCCCACCAGGGCCTTTATTTGTGCTGTTGCCGGTGAATTTAGAGTTTTCGATTGTCATGCTGCCCAACAGGTTATTAACAGCTCCGCCGTAGCTGCCTTTGTTGTTGGTAAATTCGCTATCTCTGATAGTCAGAACACCGCCGCTTTTAGTGGCGATCGCGCCGCCACCACGTTCGGTATTATCCGCTAGCGAACCGTCATTGTCGCTAAACTTGCTGTTAATTACATTTGTCGTGCTGCGAAAACCCGTGTAAATGCCGCCACCAAAACCGGCAACATTATTATTTACTTGGCAATTTTCTAAAGTTAAAGTGCTGCTACCTCCTGTTTGAATACCAGCACCGGCGCTAGTTGCCTCATTATTCGGATCGGTTCCAGAAACTTTGCCGTTGGCAACAATCAGGTTTTTTAGAGTAACATTTGTTGCACCTTCTGTGCGGATTACCCGCGAAGTATTGTTGCCACTGATGGTTAAATTTACTGCACCAACGGCATCAATTGTCAAGTTTTTGTTGATGACAAGTTGACCGGAAGTGAGAGTAATTGTTTGGCTGGCAAGAGTCGAGGCAAATTGAATGGTATCGCCGGCTGCTGCGGAGGCGATCGCATCTCTCAATGAACCCGGCCCGCTATCATTACTGTTAGTAACGGTAATAGTTGCTAAAGTCCCTTGATAATCCGCCATTGCCTCTGGAGTCAAGGCTAGCGGTGCTTCAATATCACCCTTGGCAAACTCCAAATTCCAGTTACCACCGCGGCCAGTGCGATCGCTAGATGCCGCAATATCAGCCCCGGTTAACTCGCCCAGGCGATCGACAAAATCGCTTCCCGAACCCGCCGCAACATCGCAACCATAAAGCACAATATCTGCTTTGTCGCTTAGCGCATTTCGCCACCCTTGCAACTGGCTTTCATATTGCGGCAAATTATCCGAATTCAGCGTTGCAGAACCTAGCTGCAAGCTGCCAGAATTACCGTGAGAAAAAATGTGAACTTGGTCTACAGTTTCCCCCGCAGCAGAAAGTGTTTGCAGTTTCGTAGTAATTTGCTCGACTCCGTTACCATTTTTATCTAAAATGATGATCTCTGCACCGGGAAGCACGCCACCCGCAAGAGTTTGATAGTCATCTAACTCGGAATCAATGAAGACAATAGATTTAGAACCAGCTTTGCGGAGAACAGATTGTGAATCCATGTTGGTGGCAAAAGTTGAACTCATTTCGCATACCCATGAGAATGTTTACTATTTGCTGGTAGATTCACCTTGAAAGCAGAAGGCTAGAGATGCAGAAGGCAGCAGGCAGAATTAAAACCTCGGTAATCCATCGGGGAGATTAAAATTTAGGGAAAAACTTTAATTTTATCCCTAAGTGAAATCCGAGATTTGTCTCCCTAATCAGCTTTTGCTGTGTGAGAATTGCGAGCTTTTTAGCAATTAACGGCAGAGTATGTAATGTAAATAGTCCGGGACTGGGAACCTACATCTATGTTTGGGTTCGCAATGCCCACCATTAGCGATAGAAATAGTGCATAAAACCATTTGGCAGCCTTGGTCAGATCAAATTCATCAAAGATTTTATGGTCTGCCAAAATTATGACAATTGCTCTAGCTAGTACCTGATACATTCACCTTAGATAAAACCAGGAAAATCGCCTAAAAATTTGATTAATTTAACTTTTTTTGTTGATCGAAAAAAGTTCCCCAAAATCAGAAATTTAGTGACTGAAAAAGCTGGCTTTCTTCCGGCAGTGCTTATGGCTAGCCAGCTCAGGAGTGCAATAGACGGATGTGCCTCATTCTAGGTGTGGGCGATCGGCAATAAACAAGATTTATTACCGATCGCAGTTGAAAAGAATCAGATCGATCGATCCTCTTCGTTGGCGTAGCCCCGTAAGGGCGGGCTGCGCTAACGTCATCCACCAAATTTCAGGAGTTTGAGAGCTTTCTTCACCACTTCTAAGCGCCCTGGCTGCTTATAGTGCACCCTACCCCAGGCAGTTAGATTGTTACCTGAGTGAAATCGCTAGCAGTCAGAATACCGGGGGTAATACCGTTAAGCTTCGCCAACAATTGATTGGTGTCCGTCACAGTAATCAAAGTTTGATTGTTGCTGGAAGTAATACTGAGTTGATTAAAACTCAAACCAGAATTCAACCCAATTAAATCCTCACCCTTGCGGAAATCATTAATGGTGTCGCTACCCAAACTTTGATTTAGGAAAAACACATCATTTCCCGAACCTCCCGTCAAAGTATCGTCCCCAACATCGCCGGAAAGGAAATCGTCCCCAGCACCACCGCTGAGAATATCATTACCCTTACCGCCGTACAGGGTATCGTTACCGATGTCGCCGAACAGCACATCGTTTTCATTGCCACCCAACAGCAAGTCGTTACCCTCACCGCCATCGAGACTGTCGTTTTCTTTGCCGCCGTACAGCGTGTCATTTCCCAAATCGCCAAAAATCAGGTCTGCACCTTCATTGCCAAAGGCAATATCGTTGCCGTTTCCAGCATTAAGTGTGTCATTTCCTAAGTTGCCTAAAATGTAGTCGTCGCCATCTTCACCGAGTAAGATATCGTCATCTTTGCCGCCGAAAATGGTGTCGTTGCCAAGGCCGCCGGCAACTGTATCATTGGCGAGATCTCCCCTCAAAAAGTCGTCGCCATCTCCGCCAACAACAGTGTCATTATCTTTGCCGCCGTAGATGGTATCGTTGCCAGCGCCGCCAGAGATGAAATCGCTGCCTTCATTGCCAAAAATTGAGTCGTTATCTGCACCGCCATCAATGTTGTCATTGCCACCCATGCCGTAGAGAGTATCGTTGCCGACAAGTCCGTTAATCGACTCGTTGATGCCGCCGCCCATGATGAAATCGGCATCGTTACCGCCGTTGATAGTTTGTTGGACGGGGTTGGGGGTGATGGTGGCAGAGTCGAGTTGCGGGGCGTTAAGGTCATCGAGCAGCGAACCATCTACGGCCGGAGTTGGAGTTGGCGCGGGCGTCGGAGTCGGCGGCGGAGTCGGCGCAGGTGTGGGAGTCGGAGTCGGCGCAGGTGTGGGAGTCGGACTCGGTTCCGGTGTGGGAGTCGGACTCGGTTCCGGTGTGGGAGTCGGAGTGGGTTCGGGCGTCGGAGTTGGGGCCGGCGCGGGTGTCGGCGCCGGAGTCGGAGTCTCAGTCGGAGTTGGGGCCGGCGCGGGTGTCGGAGTTGGGGCCGGCGCGGGTGTCGGAGTTGGGGCCGGCGCGGGTGTCGGAGTTGGGGCCGGCGCGGGTGTCGG
>NZ_JAUBSA010000024.1:64737-78676 GCF_036702115.1 Microcoleus sp. LAD1_D5
AGTTGGGGCCGGTTCGGGTGTCGGAGTTGGCGCCGGTTCGGGTGTCGGAGTTGGCGCCGGCGCGGGTGTCGGAGTCGGCGCCGGCGCGGGCGTCGGAGTTGGGGCCGGCGCGGGTGTCGGAGTTGGCGCCGGGACGACACTACCTCCCAATTCAAAAGAGCCGCTGTCCACGATCGCACCTGGAATGCTGTCGCCATCTTGAGGGCGAGTCACGCCACGCTGATCTGCAGCGGGTGCGCCGGTGGCAATCCCTGTATCAATTGCGGGACTTCCTGTCAGCAGGGGCCTGACTAAAGCGCCGTTGAGGTTTTGCAAAGGGCCAAGTAAGGGGTCTGCGATCGTCACACTTGTCGTCACCTTGGTATCGGTGTCAATCAGCGGCCACTGAAAATTCCCTCCTTGATCGCTATATTGGGCGGTGGCGTGTTGCTGAATGCCCCAAGGGTTTCCTCCGTTAGCCGCTGTATTGTTGGCAAGAATCGTGTTTTTGAGGGTGACATTATTGGCCGAAGCGAAGATACCTCCACCAACCCAGCCGGCAGAATTATCGGCGATCGTCGTGTTGAGAATGGTTGTGGGTGCACCAAGAGTCATTGCACCGCCGAGTTTGTTGAAATCACCAGCAGCAAACGCCGTGGAGTTGCCAGAAAACGTACTGTTAGTAATCGTAGTAGGGGCATTTCGCATCCACAGGCCGCCACCTTGATTGCCGGCTTTGTTGCCGGCAAAGGTGGTGTTGGCAATGGTCAATCCCTGGTTGGTGCTGTCGCTCAAAATCGTTACCCCACCACCATTTCCAGGATTTCCACCGTTGGGTAGCGCCAGAATTTCGTTATTTTGGAAGGTGCTCTTTTCCAAAATAACCTTGTCTTGGCTGCCGGTGAACAGATAAGCTGCGCCTCCTTCACCTCGACCTTTATTGTCTTGAAATACGCTATTGGTAATCTTAATTGTGCCGGAAGCTTCGCTCGGATTGCTGGCTCTGTCTGTGTAAACTGCGCCGCCAAAACCCCTTAAAAACGGATTATCTTGGCCTGTTGCGTAAACGGCTGCGGTGGTGTCGTTGCCGATGAATCGGGAGTTGTCAATTGTCAGCTTACCTTGAAGGCTGTTAATTGCCCCCCCGTTAATTCCTTTGTTGTTGGTGAAGTCGCTGTTGGTAACTGTAAAAGTTTTGAAACTCAAAAAGCCGATCGCACCTGCACCGCGTTCATCGTTAGCGGAGGTGGCGACGTTGCCGTTGAATTTACTGTTAGTAACAGTCAGGGTATTGTTGAAATTACCAAAAATTGCGCCACCGCCTTTATCGGCGACGTTGTTGTTGAACTGAACGTTTTCTACTGTGAGGTTTACTTCGTCGGTTGTGCCGATCGCGCCACCTCGATCCGTAGTTTTGCCGTTAGTAATAATGAGGTTTTTGACCACAAAATTGGTAGCAGTCGCAACGTTGGCATTGACAAAAAAGGCGCGGGATGCGTTGTTACCACTGATAGTTAAACCCGCTGCGGCGGCGCCGTCAATGGTGATGTTTTTGCCAACGGGAATATCGAGTTGACCGCTGGTGAGGGTAATAGTTTGGCTGGCTAAACCTGGAGCGAAGGTAATTATATCGCCGGCAACAGCGGTGGCGATCGCAGCCCTTAATGAACCCGGCCCGCTATCGCTATTGTTGGCTACTACGATCGTAGCTAAATCACCTTGGTAACTTGCCATAGCCTCTGGCTGCAAGGCTAAGGGAGATTCAATTTGGCTAGAGGCAAATTCTAAATTCCAGTCGCCGCCACGGCCAGTTGTGTTGGTGGATGCCGCAACGTCAGCCCCGGTTAATTGACTGAATCGATCGACAAAATTAGCACCTGTACCGCTTGCTACATCGCAGCCGTACAGCATGATGTCTGCTTGTGGTGCTAGTGAACTTTGCCACTTTTCCAACTGACTTTTGTATTGCTCTATGTTATCTGAACCCAGAGCGGTATTGCCTAATTGTAGGCTGCCAGAACTGCCGTGAGAAATAATGTGAACCGAGTCAATCGCCCCGTTAGTAGAGGCGTATTTTTCCATTTCGGAGGTGATTTGTTCGATGCCGTTTTTGGTGCGATCGAGTATTACTACCTGCTGTCCCGGCAGCACTCCCGCTGTAAGTGACTCGTAATCTTCCACGCCGGAGTCAATGAAGACTAAGGAGCGAAGTGGCAGTTTTTCAAAAGAAGATTGTGAGTTAACTTGAGCGAATGTAGAACTCATATTGGAGACTCCATTAAGGGCATTATTAGTAGATACACCCCGGAGTAATCTCATCAGGCTTATTTCATTATATCTTAACACTAAATTGGAACATGGTGCACTTTTTCCAAAATTTTGATTAATTTATTCTTATCATATTTATCACTTGCACCTGACCACAATGGAAATTTAAACCTCTACCGCTGGGAATATATTACAACACTTATTGCGAATATTCAAAGAAATCAATCTAGGTTCTATCATCCAAATTTCTTCGACCTTATTTGGCTAACAGTAGCGGGAGTTCAGGTATTCGGAAATGCTGGGGGTAATTCCCCCAAGAATAACTCCTATTAATTATATTTAGTAGTTTTTATTTGAGTGTGATATTTTACATATAGGCACAATGCACTACAGTTTCCCTAGCTATATTTCATCTAACGAAAAACTGAATTATGTAGATTTTGAATAATTCTATATGCTTTGAAGTTGCTAGGTTTGCGATACATCCAAATACTTATTACCCGGAAGGTTGGGTCGTATTTACTAACACTCAAAACAGTCTGATATTAAGTGGAACCCATCGCTAGAAATCAATTGGCTTATGGCGTGCTACCTACACTTTGAGGACTGCCCTCCTCACTACAAACGTGATTCAAATTATTTAGCGGGAGTTGATCTGATTGCAGATTAAGTCAGATCAAATCGTTGATTGCGATCGCACCTGCGTCCCTAATTACAATTGCATTCGGGCCCAATCGCCCTCGGTACGTTCCACACCCTCCATTCCATCACTCTCCTTAATTAGCAAACAGTCGATCGCGCCCACCGCCGTTGTTGAGTGTATCACTATATCGATCGGCATAACACGAACCAAGTCCGCTGTTTTGAGTCAGGGAACTGTGCGATTTTGGGAATTGACTTTTGTATGGATCGAGGTAATCTGAACTGAGGATAACAAAGCCTAATTGCAGTTGGTTCGAGCTGCCATCAGAAGTTGTGCAAACTTTGTCAATCTCTCTAAGGATAGAGGCATATTTTTGAAGTGCCGAGGTTATTTTCTCGATGCAGTCAGATTCCCCAGCCAAAATTCTGGAAACAAAATATCCACCTTGATTGATGCTGGAGTCCTTGAATACAAAGCTTTTGGATGGGGGAGTTGCGTATTCCGAGGCGGGAGTCGTTTCCCTTAAAGAAGTCAACATATTCCGTCCTCCAAAAGTGTGTTTAGCGGTAGATACAGCCTTGGAGTCAGAGCTTCTGAAACTGCCAGCGACCTTGTTTATTTCGCTCATTCTTCTTTAACCTATCTATCAGTTTGCCCTATTTCTGCAGCACTGCCATCCGCGATCGCACGGAATTTATATTCTGCGTGTTTTCCCTTACTTCCGGCAAACGCGCAATTACCGATCGATCCGGTATCCTGTCCGTGATCCCACTTTCACAAAAGAATCCCACCGTAAGCCCGTGCTTCAAACCTCGATAGTCTTCAGTCATTCGGCCATCTAAAATCTAAAATTTAAAAGGGTATGACAGTTAGTAGATTGGCCTCGCAACTGCACCGCTCAAGATTCTGTGGAAGATGGCGGTTTTTTCCCTGCATTGCGAATATTAATAATCTTGTTGAGCGCCTCAAACCAAAAAGCAGCCCCCATAGAAATAGCTACGCCGCTCAATATCCAACCAAACAATCTTGCAATCAAAGCCGGCCACAATAAATTCCCCTGCTTATCTCGTTCCAAGCTGTTCTGTTCGCTCCATCCAAAAGGCAGAGCTACCTCATCCAAAGCTATATCTACATCCTTTTGAACTTTTCTCAGACTTGTTAAATTATCTAATTTAGTCCTAGCATTTTTTTCCACCAACTGCTCAGCGTACAAATTAACAGTCGATCGCAACATCGAATCCTTCGACAACCGATTAATAATATGAATGCTATCAGCATTAGCAGCGACAGCGATTGCAGTTCCGAGCAAAATCGCTACCCCTCTGGCATTCCGCTTGTAAACACCAGAAGCACGCTCCATCGATTGGTCAAACCAAATTTCAATTTCTTTCTGAAACCGCTGCAACTGCTCTTGAGTATCTCCGCCGCCTTTTTCAGCGCGCTGCGCTAAAATATAAAGGCTGCGTTTCAAAGATTCTGGCATACTGTCCAAGGTTTCTTGAATTTGTTGATAAATCGGACTCTCCTCTTTTAGCTCCATAATTTCTGCTACCGAATCTTGACTTTTTTTAACAGTATTTAACAGATTGCTGAAACTCGGTTGCAGTTGCCCCAGCAGCGCCACCCGCTCACTTGGGCTGTCAAAACGAGCCTTCACAATTGCCATCTGCCTCTGAAATTCTCTCCCTGCCAGCTCGGTTTCTGGTAGATAAACCTGAGAATCCTTAATATAAAATCCTAGCTTTTCCGACATTCGATCTAAACTGTTGTTCAAACTTGCTAAATTGTTTTGATAATCTTCAACAACTCGATTGAACTCCGCAGTCAGCCACCTAAATTCTTGCTCAATAATCGGTTTTGTAGCATCCGGCAAACTCAGATTTTGTCCAATCTGTTGAATTTGTGCTAATTGTAAATTTTTAAATCTTTCCACTCTGGTTTTAGAGATAGAGCTAAGCAAACTAGAAACCTTTAAAGTATCCAAAAGGCTAGCCGAAAAACACTCGGCTGGAATATAAGAAGGCCCACTGGATTTATTGCCGAAAACATTTTTAGTACCCGTAACTCCGTGGTACAAATCCCCCAGGCGGTGCGTAACAGAGCGGAATCCCTCTGAGAAAAGCCCTTTCGCTCCCTGATTCAAATCTTTGATAATCGGATTGGCGTAAATCGAATGGGCTAACTGTCCGACTCTCTTAAATTGCAGGGGATCTTTCGCGGAGTCGCTGCCGCCAGAAATCAGCACTTCGATCGACTTCTTTAAATGTTCCGCCCGCCACTGCCAAACAGTAGCAATCAGTTCCTGAATTTCCGAAGCTAGCAAGCTTAAAGTCAGGTAGATAAAGACTAAGCCAATGATAATATCTATAATTACAGGCAAGTTCATGGTATTTTCCTAGTCGCAAATAACTGCTGTCTAAGTTTACCCTCAGTTTGGGACGCTCAAAACTCTCTTAACTTATGTCAGAAATCTTTCCATTCCTGGGCCGCAAACCGAAAAATCGCTGGAATGAGCGCTTTACAGACAAACTGTGGATGCTGGCTTTTCTGTTGGCGGCAGTGCTGATTTTCGGGCTGAATCTGGGCGGCGTGGCTTTGCGGGATTGGGATGAAGGCATTGCAGCGCAGGTAAGTCGCGAAATTTGGCGCGGCAACTTAAATTGGCTGTATCCGACGATCGACTCTATGCCTTATTTCAACAAACCGCCGCTGGTACACTGGCTAATCGGGCTGTGTTTTGCCGTCGGCGGGGTCAGCGAATTGACGGCGAGGTTGGTACCGGCGATGCTGACGGCCGCTTCTGTGCCACTGCTTTACGCCATTGGCAGGGAGTTGTTTCCTAGACGGTCGATCGCCATTTTTTCTGCCCTCGTTTATCTGACGCTGTTACCGGTGGTGCGGCATGGACGTTTGGCGATGTTGGATGGGGCGGTTTTGTGTTTTTTGCTGGGGGCGATTTGGTGTTTGCTACGATCGCGCCGCGACTTGCGCTACGCTTTGGGGGCGGGGATTGGGTTCGGACTCATTTGCCTGACTAAAGGCGTGATGTTGGGGCTGCTGCTGGGCGCTGTTGGCTGTATTTTTTTGGTTTGGGATACCCCGCGACTCCTCACTTCTGGGTATCTTTGGGGCGGATTGGCGATCGGAACATTGCCAGTAGCTGCTTGGTATTTTGCCCAATGGCTGCACTACGGTCAATATTTCATCCACACTAATTTAGTTAACGAATCTTTTCGGCGCATTTCGGAACCTGTGAGCAATAACACAGGCCCGCCCTGGTATTATCTTTTAGAAATTTTAAAATTAGCTTGGCCGTGGCAGTTATTTTGGCTACAAGGGCTGCGTTTGAGTTGGGAAAATCGCAATTTTCCCGGGCCCAAATTAGTATTAATTTGGACTGGAGTATATCTGCTGGCTATTTCTGTGATGACTACTAAATTGCCGTGGTATGTTTTGCCAATTTATCCAGCTTTTGCTCTTGCTGTTGGCAGTTATCTCGCTGAAGTTTGGGAGCAACTGTGGCTGCCGCCAGAGCCCGTCAAAGAGGAAGCAGAAGAACGTTTTGATGCTATTTCTTTGTTGCCTCATCCCGCGATTTTGGCAGTGCTGGCTATAGTTGCTGTCGTCGGTTGCGTGTACTTCAGTGGCTGGGTACGGATCGGGGGACAAATTGCGCCTCCAGAGCGAGATTTGCAGTTAATGCTGATGTTTGTAGCTTTGACAATGACAATGGCGGCGGTGTTGCTGCACCGCAAAGACCGGCAGTTTATATTAGTTTTAATTTGGGGAACTTACCTGACGCTGTTGGTATTGATGGCTTCTGATAACTGGGTTTGGGAACTGGCGGAGGATTATCCGGTTAAGCCGATCGCCGAAATTGTCCGCACAGGAACTCCGGCCGGTCAACAAGTGTTTACTTCTCACCGCTTGGGCCGTCCATCGCTGAATTTTTATAGTCAACGCCAAGTTATTGTCGCCGACGCGCCGACGCTCAAACAGAAATGGCAAACTCTTCCTCAACCTTATTTTCTGTTAGAAAAACCAGTTTTAAAACATTTAGGTTTGCAGAATGCTGAGGTTGTGAAAACAGCGGACGACTGGGTTTTGGTAACTCGAAAATAAGCGTGTTTCCCCAAATTACCGTAGGGGCGGGTTCACCAACCATAATCGCCTCAGACCAAAAATCTCGAAAACCCGCCCCCACCCAACGACAAATCCGAATCTACATTTTTGGGATGCAATCGCATATCAGATAAATCTAGGCGATCGGCTATGTGCGGACGAGTTTACCAACAATTCATGTGAGAAATCAACAATCTCAAAAACCCCCTACACAAACTCAACCTTAAAAAGCTTACCCAAAAATGTTACACTAAACAAAAGCCTCAGTTAAATGCTCTTTAATAGAACTATGCAACTTACTGAACAACGATACTACTCGATCGAGGAATATCTAGCACTAGAGGAAGCTGCTGACTACAAAAGCGAATACATTGACGGTGAAATATTTCCTATGGCCGGTGGCTCTACAAATCACAATCAAATAGCGCTAAACTTCAGTACCGAACTAAATTTTGCGTTCAAAAAACTCGACTATCGAGTGTTTATGAGCGATGTCCGCTTGTGGATACCCAAGAAGCGCATCTATACCTATCCCGATGTGATGTTAGTGGTTGGGAAGCCGGAGTATTATAATAACCGCACCGATACGATTACCAATTCCAGGGTAATTATTGAGGTTTTGTCAGCTTCAACTAAAGGATACGATCGGAGCAAAAAGTTTGAGGGATACCGCACGATTCCCACTCTTGAAGAATACTTATTGATCGACCAAAATCGGAGATATATCGAACATTTTTCTAAGACGGATGATAAGCGATGGTCGTTTGCTGAGTACAATGAATCGGATGAGACGATCGCGCTTGCTTCAGTATCCTTTGAAATTGCTGTGGCAGATATATATAATAAAGTGAATTTTGAACAAGTAGATCAAGAAATTGCACCTGAAAAATGATTGTAGGGGCGGGTTTTACCAACCATCTGTGCCACTAATTAAGAACATAAATAAACCCGCCCTGCCCAACGACAAATCCGAATCAATATTCTTTGCATACGATCGCACATCAGGTTAATCTAGGTTATTGGTTGGGTGGGGGCGGGTTTATCTAGATTGTCTGCTGGTATTAAATATTATTCGTAAAACCCGCCCCTACCGCCTGTGTTTGTGGGAAAAAGATTATGAAATACGATCGCAACAAACACCACCGCCACTCAATTCGCCTGCCTGGATATGATTATACCACTCCCGGTGCGTATTTTATCACTATTTGCAGTTGGCAGCGTGAATGTTTATTCGGCGAAGTCATTGATCATACAATGCAATTGAGTCCCTATGGTAAAACAGTTTTATTCAATTGGAGCATTCTTCCCAAACGTTATCAAAATGTGGCATTAGATAATTTTATTGTGATGCCAAATCACGTCCACGGGATTATTGTTTTGAAAGACAGCCCAGAAATAAATTATACAGAATCGGATAAATTGGCGCTGACAAAATCAAAAATCCATCCTTTATCGGAAATTGTGCGGGGTCTGAAAACATCTTCAGCGCGGCGAATTAACCAAATGCGATGTTTGACTGGCGTATCAGTTTGGCAACGAGGTTATTACGAACATATCATCCGCAATGAAGAATCATTAGTTGCTATTCGGGAATACATCATTAATAATTCTTTGTCGTGGGCCAAAGATGAATTATATCCTCATAATTCAGTCAAAATTAATGAATCTAGTCCGCTGTCGATCGAATGTAATGGCAAATCTTATCTACAGTCGATCGTACTATAACATTGTGTCGATAGCCCTCCGGGGCGGGTTTCACCAACAATCTATGTGAAAAACCAACAATCTCAAAAACCCGCCCCCACTCAACCACAAATCGGCATCTACATTTGTGAAATACGATCGCACCCTAAAGTTAATCTGGGCGATCGGCTGGGTGGGGGCGGGTTTATCTAGATTGTCTGCTGGTATTAAATATTATTCGCAAAACCAGCCCCTACGATAGCCCTCCGGGGCTGGTTTCACCAACAATCTATGTGAAAAACTAACAATCTCAAAAACCCGCCCCCACCCAACTTGAGGATGTCGAGCGTTTCCATTCAATTAGTTTCCCCAACGAGTGGGGAGTTACTGTTAAACAGTTACGCAAACAGGAGATCACATCAGGTTTCCATTCAATTAGTTTCCCCAACGAGTGGGGAGGGAAAAGCTAGGAATAAAGGCAAAAAGGCAGAATGGAAAGGCATATTTAGAGTTTCCATTCAATTAGTTTCCCCAACGAGTGGGGAGGTTATTACGAACAATTCAAAGCCGATAATATCGTAGAACACGCTATCGTGTTTCCATTCAATTAGTTTCCCCAACGAGTGGGGAGTTAGGGGAGCTAAACGTCTACATTGCATTGAAAAAGTTTCCATTCAATTAGTTTCCCCAACGAGTGGGGAGAGATAACCCGACTACCTATCGGCTTTAGATGCTCAAGTTTCCATTCAATTAGTTTCCCCAACGAGTGGGGAGTAAGCGTCAGGAAATTATTGATATGGGCGATGCTCAGTTTCCATTCAATTAGTTTCCCCAACGAGTGGGGAGCGAAGTTTTAACAATTAAGGATGCCAATCCTGCAATTGAAGGAGATCAGTTTCCATTCAATTAGTTTCCCCAGCGAGTGGGGAGAGCGGCACAGAGGAAGAAATGCGATCGCGATTTGAGTTTCCATTCAATTAGTTTCCCCAACGAGTGGGGAGCAAAAATGTACAACTTGGATATGGATTTAATCTCCGAGGAGTTTCCATTCAATTAGTTTCCCCAACGAGTGGGGAGCTTATTTTTATGTCAACTCAGTAACAATGATAAGAGAGATGTTTCCATTCAATTAGTTTCCCCAACGAGTGGGGAGTTTAGATCTCTTATCAAGATGTGAAAGATGAAACAGGGACGTTTCCATTCAATTAGTTTCCCCAACGAGTGGGGAGTGATTTAATGACGGGCTATAAAGTCGCTAAACATCAGTTTCCATTCAATTAGTTTCCCCAACGAGTGGGGAGGAGTTGAAATTTCACCAAGAGCGGAGGGGCTACCGTCGAGTGTGGTTTCCATTCAATTAGTTTCCCCAACGAGTGGGGAGGAGAATCCAATCAATATGCTTCTCGCTTCTGCTATTGCGTTTCCATTCAATTAGTTTCCCCAACGAGTGGGGATATCTAGATAATAAAGGCGGGTTAGCTATAGAAAAGACTCTTAAGTTTCCATTCAATTAGTTTCCCCAACGAGTGGGGAGTCAACGCTCTAAAGAATCCTAACACTTATGAGCAAGCAAAAAAAGTGTTTCCATTCAATTAGTTTCCCCAACGAGTGGGGAGTCTTCATCAGTCGATCAATACTACTCTTTCTACCCCCTAGCGTTTCCATTCAATTAGTTTCCCCAACGAGTGGGGAGTGAAACTGTTTTTACTTGTGGCGCGCAGTGGAATCTCCTGCAAGGTTTCCATTCAATTAGTTTCCCCAACGAGTGGGGAGCGAGATAGTAGGAGCTTGCCAAATAAATGGTTGGTGTTTCCATTCAATTAGTTTCCCCAACGAGTGGGGAGACAATCTATCCTTATCCAGCTTATGAGTTCATTATGTTTCCATTCAATTAGTTTCCCCAACGAGTGGGGAGTGCAGTTAGACAAGCAGTTCGATGACTACGCTACTTGGATGATGTTTCCATTCAATTAGTTTCCCCAACGAGTGGGGAGAGCCGAGGAAGTCGATCAACCAGAGCCAGTAGTTGAGGAAAGTTTCCATTCAATTAGTTTCCCCAACGAGTGGGGAGAGGATGCTTGGGTAGATGTAGTGTATGACTGTTGGATGTTTCCATTCAATTAGTTTCCCCAACGAGTGGGGAGGAAAAAACAAGTTAGGCCAAGTCACATCTTACGCGGTTAAGTTTCCATTCAATTAGTTTCCCCAACGAGTGGGGAGTCTCAAATCTAAAGCTTCGTGTTTTCTATCTCTTAAGAATGCCGTTTCCATTCAATTAGTTTCCCCAACGAGTGGGGAGTCAGACTATCACGGTTATCAAATTAGCATCGAATTGTTTCCATTCAATTAGTTTCCCCAACGAGTGGGGAGAGTAGTTAAAAATTTCCCTCACTACTTAGGGGATTGTCTGATGTTTCCATTCAATTAGTTTCCCCAACGAGTGGGGAGGCCTCTACATTAAACCTCATACAGCACAAGATGTCCAGAGGCCATTTGCGAGGACTCCCAAAAATCTCTGTACAAACACCCTCCCAACCTATGTTACTAATACGTGAAACCCTTACAGAGCAGTATATCGAAGGCTCCAACGAATTTCCGTCATCACAGCCATTTCTTTCAGCCCTCGCGAGTGATATTAGATAATCACCGACCCAGGCAATTCAGTGACAGGCGGGCCCACCCCCCAAGTCTGAACATTGCCCAAAGTATGCCCCGACACAGGATAAAACCTAATACTGTCCTCATCTAAATTGATTAACTTTCGGAGTCGCCGCTGGAGTTCTGCAAACTTCGCAGTGGGTAGCACACACTCAAAAGTAGAATATTGCACCCAATTGCCATAACCTTTGAGCAAGTCATGCACCTTTTGCCTCCGCTTGTCAACCGGAATATCGTAGACAACGATATAAAGCAGCATACTTTATCGAATTCTATTTGGTGTTGAATAGGGATGGTAAAGTTTAGCTTCAGATGCAAGTTCAAGAGAAAAACTTTAGTTAAGTTTGTTAGTCACTCAGGGGTTGAAACCTCGGCGAATCCGTAAATCCGTGGCGGATTTATTTGCTTATGTTTGCAGTTCGTAACGGGCGAGCGCATCCACCAATTCATCATGCACCTTCGCCATCAAACTCGCCGATTTTAACGAAACAAAGTTTTGATTTGAAACAAAATTCAAACAGCCCAAAACTCGTGATTCCCATTTCTCTGGCTTGTCAGTATTCCAAGCCTTGAACACATCTTCTTCCTGCAAGCCATGCAAAGAATGAAAAGTCACATTTCTCTCATCTATGGTATTGCCAGCAACTACTTGGATATCTACATTTTTATCCCATTGATTCTTTGGATAAGACGCTTCCAGTAAAGTAAATAATGCTTTACCAAACAAACCCACATTATTGTACCTATCATTTCTATTTGCATTAAACCAATATCGTAAATTCTGAGGCAGATTTACATCATGGATATATGCTGTACTTGGTTGATTGGGATTAGAGTATTGAATTTGTGGCTTATATTTATCTAATGCCCATTTTTTAATCAATCCTTCCACCGCCCTAAAACTGTGAAATAGAGCCTCAACAGTGTTTCCCTGTCTGAGACGCACTACTCCCAAATAAGCAGCCTCATAACCCATCCACCACCACTGATTTAAACGCTCTTTTGCAACCTCTCCCCTAGCATTACCAAAATCTTCAAACTTAGCAAAATTCCACTGCATAGCCATTGCCAACAAGTCACGAATTTCCAGCAATAGCGGATCAGAAGAATCTTTCCAGTAAAGGTTTAAAATGCGCTCTACTCCCAAATAGTCATAACGCCTTAATAGCGCTTTTGCTTCTTGAACTTGCATCCCCTGTAAATAAGTAGAGCTTTCTATGAAATCACCCTTTTTGGCTAAATCTGGTTCATACTCGTTGCTAACCAAAAACTTGACTTTTTTACCAAACTTTGCTAACGTTTCAAATTGAACCGCCGAAGAAATTGCCGGAGTTCCAGCTTGATGACTGACAAAAAAGTTTGCACTTTTATCTAAATCAAAACTAGACAAAGCTTGTTGAACCAGAAACAGTGCTTTATTCCAACTATCTAATCCCTCATCTTTGGATTTAGGTTTCAATTCTAAGTAATCAATGGATTGAACTTGAGGAAATTTTTTCTTAAAATATTGCTCAAATATCGGTTTGAGCGTGCAAGTATCCTGCCAATAAGGACTTTTCTCTACTCTCCTATCTTCCTCATCAAAAACCGCTTCCTGATCGGTCATAATCAAGATTATTTTGTCAGGATTTGTTTTCCCTTTCTCTAACAGCTTTGCCGAAAAAGCATCAAGAAGCGGAAAGTGCAAATCCTCATAATATTCATCTGTTAACTGGCTGCCATAAACCATCCCCATCGCTCTAGCTGGTACAATGAAAGGTTCCTCATCATCAGTATTCGGCGGTTGTGTAGGTACAAAACGGCGATCGTATAATTGACTTCTCACCTTTTTGAACAAAGTACCCCAATTGTCATCAGTTTTGAGCTTGACATCGCTGCTGCCAGTTGTCACAATCCAGATATTCATAATTATTCCTCAGTTGGCCAAAGTTTTATAAAGTCGCTCTGATTCTGTAAAAACTCAAGAAAATCTTGAGTTTTGTCCGATTTATCTGGAAAAATAGTCAAAAGCTCTACATACTCTTGCCTTTTTTGTCTCAATTCTCCGTTTCTAGTTGTGAGATAGCGGGGATACATCCGGTGCCAAATGCGACCAATATTATTTAGTTTTCCCGTCAAATCGCTTTGGTTAATAGACTGATTTTTTGAGTACGGCCCGTGAAACCATTTAATTGCTTCACTGCTATGCTGATCCTCAGCGATTCTTCCCCAAACTTCCACTTTGTCGGGATGCCAGACTTCACGCCAAGCCATAACCTGATGACTAGGTTCTAAATGATTAACTGTTAACCATTCTATTGCCCTCTGCTGACCCTCTGCCAGAAATTTAGTAATATTGCTGAGGTCAGGATTAGCAGCCGTGACGTACAAAGTTTTTGAACTTTCATTAAACTTCCAGTGGCAGCCGATCGCAGGTTTGTCATTTCTCTTAAAATACTCAGGGAAAAACAGGCTGTGATCGACCCGCCGCCACGACTTGCCAAAACCGCCAAGCAAGAGAGAAAATTTAATTAGACCTCTTGCAAAATAATTTTATGATATAATGGAAAGTTTTGCTTGACTGGATTGAATCCCAACTATTAACTT
>NZ_JAUBSA010000025.1:0-78288 GCF_036702115.1 Microcoleus sp. LAD1_D5
CCCTCATTCTCTCCTTAACGGTGGCTCTAGTTCTTCTTTTGCCACCGTTCTCATCTTTGGTTAGTCTAAACTACAGTAATAACTCATACCATTGTAGATTTTAGACTTCGGCGTGACCGCTCAGTCGCACAATTTTAGATTAAATTATTGGGAATAACTGATTGTGTATGGGTTGGGATCACGAGCCTACAGTTGCTTTTTTGAAACTGATATCACTGTCTCCGGGTGCTTAGGGCGCGCCTTATGTTTATGTTTTTGAATCCAACACTTGCTTGAGCAGTTAATCCAAATAACCAAGTTATTGCTAATAAAATTTAAGGGTAATGTCATGATTGCATTTGACATATAGCAATCCTTGCAGGAGTCGTATTTTTTTTACCCCACCCCAACCCTCCCCGAACCCGCAGGGAGAAAGTAAGAAATTCACAAATTATTTAGGATTGCTATATGCTAATTTCTTATCAGCGGAATTAGTTTTTATTATGATGGGTCAATGTAGCACAGGGTTGGACACCATAGTTTCAAGTCAGATGCCATCAACTTCGACAGCATTGTTATTAAAAGATTTTGCTTTTATCATGATGCTTTCCGTCCTTATTACCTCATGATTAAGCAGTGTAGCCGATGCAGTCGAAAAGCCGTTCCGATCGCCCTCAGAAATTAGCAAGTGTTTCAGATCACAAAGCCGATCGATCGCCCTCACTGCCAAAAAACCTAAAATTATGTCACATTAAGTAAAAGGTGATCAAAGCAGTCTTGCCATATCCGTAGAAAGTTATGACAACAAAACTAAGAGCTACAGACACAAAGAAAATGGAGATAGATTGGCAGGAGTGGAGGGGAGACCAAGAACTAATTCTCAATCAAGTAGACAATGCGATCGCTTTGTTCGACTCGTCTGACTGCTTAGTTTTGTTTAACAAAAAATTGGCGGGAATCTGGGAACTGTCCCCAGAATGGCTGGAAACAAAGCCGAAGTGCCACTTGCTGTTTGCGGAAATTGTCGATCGGGGTTACTTGTCTGTTCAACAGTGGCAAGAGTTTCAGCAAGCACTGGAAACATCTCAGGATCAAAGTTTATCATTTTATTTCGAGCAATCCAATGCGGTTTGTTTGGAGGTGTGTGCCACTATTACCAACAGTGGCGGACGGCTGTTTACCTTTCGAGATGTTACGGTATACCAAAACTCCCAAGCTAGTTTGAACGCAGAAGTCAGACGGCTGAGATTTCTTTTAGGTTTAACCGAACGCCTGCAAAACTCTGACAGTTTGCGAGAAATAGGTCAGTTTGCCCTCACCTATCTGGTAGAGGCAATGAATGCAGCTTTCGGAGATGTCAAGGTGATTAGTGGCAAGGGAAACGATCGACAAGCGGCGGCGATTTCCAACCAAGTTTCTAGTCAATTTTTGGCTACTTACGGGGAACCGGTTGCCGCAGGAATGCAAGAATTGCTCGACAAAGGTATTCCCTACGGCAGAGGTTTGCTGTGGGAAGTGGTGAAAACTGGAAAACCTTTGTTCGTCGAGGATTATGCCCAACATCCCAATGCCGTGCCGGAATTTCGGCATCCGGGAATCGGACAACTGGGCATTTTTCCGATCGCAGCCACCGACGGTACAATTATTGGCGTACTGACGCTGGAGTCCCGCAACGTCAAAAAACTGCAAACCGCCCTCCACCAAGAAGTCCTGGAGGCTGCTTGCCGGACTCTGGGGGCGGCGATCGAGCGGGCTCAGACACAAGAAAACCTGCGCCAAGTTAACGAACAATTAGAGTATTCTTCTCAGTTGAAATCTGAGTTTTTAGCATCAATGTCCCACGAATTGCGGACGCCTCTCAACAGCATTCTCGGCTTTTCTGACTTGCTGCTGCGGCAAACAGCCGGACAGTTGAGCGATCGACAACTAAACTATACAGAACTGATCGAAAAAAGCGGCCAGCACTTGTTGCAGCTAATCAACGATATTCTCGACCTTTCTAAAATTGAAGCGGGTAAAGTAGAACTCAATTTACAGCCGGTGCGCGTTCACGAACTCGCCACAGACTGTCTGAAAATGATGCAGCCCCGCGCCGACAAAAAGCGGATAGCTTTGTCTTTAGAACTCGACTATCGAATTACTAAAGTTTGGCTCGACGAACGGCGAGTACGACAAATTGTGATTAATTTACTTTCCAATGCCATCAAATTTACCCCAGAACAGGGACAAGTTAAACTCATCGGGCGTTTGGCCTACGGCAGCGAAATAGAGGGCGACTACCGGCCCGATTGTTCTCCTGTAAATGCCAGCACTCCTTATTTTTGTTTTGAGGTAAAAGACTCCGGCATCGGCATTCCTCAAGACCGCTGGCACTTGCTATTTCGACCTTTTCAACAGGTGGATTCTTCCCTCACTAGGCGGCACGAAGGTACAGGTTTGGGTTTGGCTTTGACTAAGCGACTGGCAGAATTGCACGGGGGGACTGTTTCTTTTCAATCTGTTTGTGATCGGGGAAGTCTTTTCCGCGTTTGGCTGCCTTTGACGGAGATGCGTCAAGAGTTGGGAAATTTTGCTTCTTGTGCGTTGGATTCCAAGTTAGTTCCTGCTTCTGCTATTGCTTTACCAATTGGCAACAAGCGGATTTTAGTTGTCGAAGACCAGCCTTTTAACCAAATGTTAATTTCTGAGGTGATGGAATTGGAGGGGTACGGGGTAGAGGTACTCGCGGATGGGAAGGCGATGGTCGATCGTATTCTCGCCGCCTCTGCTGCCCCGCAGTTGCTGCCGGATTTGATTTTGATGGACATTCAGTTGCCGGATGTTGACGGCTTTGAGTTGATGCGTCGAGTTAAAGCAGATCCTGTCTGGGAGTCGGTACCGATGATTGCAGTGACGGCGATGGCGATGCCCGGTGATCGCGATCGATGTTTGGAAGCTGGCGCTTCTGGTTATTTGAGCAAGCCGCTGGATCTGAATTTGACGATCGCTACTGTCCGTTCTTTTCTCACTTAAACAGCATTTATACAAAGCTTCTCAAAGTAACTCTTAGCTTGCGCGGGATGAGAAAAGCTTGTCCATCAAAGTGCCAATAAAAATTTGCTTGAAATGATTTAGACGCGCTATATAATAGATAATGACGCGATTCAGACATCTAGAAAATATCATAATGATAGCTAAATGCACGTTATCAGTCGGAAAAAATTAAGAGACTACTGCCAAAGTCACGCTGATTCCTGCGAAGCGCTTGATGACTGGTATAAAATTGCCACTAAAGCAGCCTGGACTAATCTTGTTGAAGTTCAAGCTGTTTATCTCAAAGCTGAAGCAGTTGGAAATTTTACAGTTTTTAATATCAAAGGAAATAAATATCGCTTAATCGCGAGTATTAACCATGAGAAGCAAATTATTTATGTAAAATACGTTTTCACATGATCGGATCTTGCACTGCGATCCAACTAGCCGAATGAGAAGCAAATTATTTATGTAAAATACGTTTTCACTCACGCCGAGTATGATAAGGAAACCTGGAAAAATGACTATTACTTTTGACCTAAAAATTTACAGTAGCTTGCTCTCTCAATATCAGCCTCGAATTATCAAAACTGAAGAGGAAAACGAGATATTTTTGGAAATTGTTGAAGAATTACTCTCACGTCCAAATCTGACTCCAGAAGAAGATGCGCTGTTGGAACTGCTGGTAAAACTGATTGAGGATTTTGAAGACCGGCACTATCAACTTAATACATCAACGCCAAAGTCAAGGCTGCTGCATTTGATGGATGCTCGGAGTCTAGAAGCAGAGGATTTAGTAGAAATTATGGGTTCAAGTGAGGCGGTAGTTGAGGTAATTAACGATCGGCTAGAAATCAGCAAGAAACAAGCTGAGGCTTTGGGGAGGTTTTTTCACGTCGATCCGGGGTTGTTTTTGTTCAATTAAGCGATCGCACTCTGTAATGTCTCGGAGGGCGATCGCTTCCAAGTGTATTGATTTGATGAGGGTGAGGGCGATCGCGTCTATATTACTTGAAGAGATTGTAAACTGCTGCTATCTGCTCACCAGCTACTTCTTGCGGTACATCTTGCGATTTCTTTTCATGTCCATCACGGATATACAGCTTACCTCCATACCATACTGGCTCATCACCAGCCCTTACCTCAATCATTAATACTGTGTGATCCATATATGTGATGGGAGTTACCTTTGTATTAACCGCTGTTTTTAACCATTCAGGTAATTGTGAATCACGAATTTTTCTAGTAATGAAAAGACCGTAATCATCAATGTCAGTTTTTTTAAGAGATGCTTCTCTCTCTAAACCCACGATACCAAATGAGTAAAACCGAGGGGCTACAATATTGTCTAAACTTTCAATAAGTTGAGTATCTTTTTCTTTGTCAGACACGCCGATAAATATGTACCCTTTCTGTCCTTTGCCTAAGTTTGCCATTGCAGCAATATTTTGTAGAATTTTATCAAAATTTTTATCATCAAATTTTCTATTCTTTTCGTCTAAACTATAAAGCCCTTGTTTAAAATCATAATTAGGAGCCTCAGTTTTTGATCGTCTCAAGTAAACTTCAAAATCTACAGCATATGACCCACTACTACGAGTCGAACTATTTGATGGTTTAAAATAATTTTGCACCAAGCCTTTAGTAAGATTTATGTTTTTAATTCTATTTTCTATTGTGGTAGTTGGACTCGTTTTAATCTTTGTAATCAAGCCCGATACAGCCTTAAAAATTTGCTCATAGTCAAATGGCTCTTGTGAGTTTTTTATAATAAGATCGTAAAAGGTCATAAACAACGTATAAAAAGGTTCTTTTACGGGATTTCCTACTCCTGACCTACGGCTCAATTTATTTCTTAAAAAGTTCTTTTCATTATCTAATGCTGACGCCTTAATTGCATTTTTGATGTGGGATAGAACCATTTTAATATCTTGTGTCAGATTGTCTGCTCCATATTTAGCAATTCCTAGTTGGATTTCATCTAAATTATTATCTTCACCTTTTCCATAGTAAGAGTCGAAGTTTTCTTTACTAGCTGCAAAAGGCTTTCCCAATGCTACAGAGAGTATTATGTCTGCTATTAGCTGCTCATCCTCGCTGTCCCGTAAACCAGAAACACGTAAAACGCCTTGATGACACCAAAATGTATCTTCCGCAAGCACTCCATAGCCTAGATCGATGGATTTAGCATCAATACTAATTTCGGGCATATCCGTGAGTGGCAGTTCTTCCTTGGAGACATCACCACGAATTTCAGAAGCAAGTTGTCTCACTAATCCTGAAAATTCTGTTGTCACTCCTGCCTGTCTTACTTCTTGAGCTGATAAATGTTTACCATTGGAGTTAATTCGGTTAAAGATATCTTCAATTTCTGTAATCGAATTTGCTCTATAACTTGTGACCGCGAGGGAATATTCTAAAAACTTAGCACACTTATCAGCATCAAAAAAAGTTGGAGGCTTGTTTTCAGGGTATACAGCTTTAAATTCGCCTTTTTGACATAACTGATGGGCCAAGGGATGGTTAGTTAAATCAAAATATTTTTCTTGAACGGTAAACTGATTTTCAATAAAACTGAATATTGCATTAAGTCTCTGCATTCCATCAATTATTTCATATATATCTTCTCCATCACTACTTTTGACTTCTCCAAGTAAAATCAATGGAATTGGATAATTCAGTAATAAACTCTCTATGAGACAAGCCTTTTCCGCTTTTGTCCATACAAGCTTGCGTTGATATCTACGGTTGACGATTAACTTTTGCGTTCTATAAAGTCGGTACAACTCTAAGACACTTATACCTTTTGGAGTAATGCTCATAATATCTCTATTTTCACTATGAATAGTTAACTCTAATTACAGCCATTGAGCTAATAGTTAGACGCTACTTCTCTTTCTCTCATACAAGTATGATATCACACACCTCATAACAGGGTTAGCTATTTTCTTATTTGTGCAAGCATTACAGCGTACTCATCAGATAAATCATCCACACATTGGCGCTTAGTAGACATCACAATTTCAGCAAGAAGCTGAAAAAATTAACATTAATTTCATTTCCACGCTCAAAGCAATCGTCCAGATAGCGATCGCACGCCTCATCCCTCCTATAAAAATGCAACAGCGATCGCACTCACTCCTCAAAAGAATTATCTCCAAGCAATTCCAACAACTCATCCCAAGAACAGCCAAACGTTTCCTTAATCCGACTAACTGGGTCTATTTCTATCTTCGCCATTGGCTGCATTGCATAACGGCGAACGGTAGTGTATGTGACACCAGAACGTCTGCTTAGTTCGTTAAGGCTCCAGTTCCGCTCTTCGCAAAGCTCTTTGACTCTAACTTTTACTCGATACATACCCATTAGCTTATGAGTATTTCAGTGTCAGAACTAGAACTTTCACACCTATGTACTTAAGTATATACGTTGACATATATGCGCTAGCGCTATAAAATGAATAATCAAGTCAAAAGCCAGCGCCTCTACCTACCAAGTGTCCGCGCTGGCTCTGGCTCCCTTATGCAATGGAGATAAAACCATTATGACTTACAAAGAGTGCCTCAAGCCTTGGGCGGTTGCCCGTTTGCTTCCCAATTTGCAATGGGCGATTGTCGGGCGATACCGCAATCGATCGGACGCTGACGGACATCTTCAGTTGTGTCGCCAGCGAGTCCCCAATATCCGATTGAAAGTTGTGTTTGCTTTGCCCGATCACACTGATTTGACACCTCATGACTGATAACCGATCATAGGAATCGGTTTTTTTAGGCAGAACTTACGCACCCCCGACAAAGAAACCGGGTTTTTTACCTAATCTGCGGACTACAGCCGAGGATTTGCGTAAAAAAACCCGGTTTCTGGCCACCCGTGCGTCCAGGACTATTAGGGAAAAGGAAAACAGCCCTACGTGAGGCTGTCTTCGATCGCACTATTGTATTTGCCACTGCTGGGCCTCCTACTTTTCCAACTGCCACTAATGCTGGGTTCACTGCCACAGAGGTGTAATTTATTACATTTTATGACGCGAAACGCTAAACTCAATAGTAGAGAAAGTTTAGATTGAATGTAAAATCAACTTCTATTAACCTAACTCAACTATTACGGCGATCGGGGGCATCTCTTTTCAGGAACGAGGGGAAAGGGTCAAGAATACAGCACAATCAGTTCTGGACGCTATTAGACTAAAGAAACCGAGTTTTTTACCCCGATTAAAAGTCTGCATGCAGTATTTTCGGAAAAAATCCGATTTCTAGGCGATCGTGCGTCAATCGTAGCTAAATAGCTAAATCCTTCGTCCTTGCCGATCGGTGGCCAAACTTTACCTATCATATTCCATGTCAAACAAGTCGCCCTGCATCATGTTGGTTGATGACGAGCCAGCTAATCTGATTTTACTGGAAGAGTTATTGCACATGAAAGGATACACCACAGTATCAGCGCTATCTGGCGATGAAGCGCTCTCCCTCGCCCGCGCATCTCGACCCGATTTAATTTTACTAGATATTATGATGCCCGAGATGGACGGTTTTGATGTGTGCGATCGCCTGCGGAAGGATACGGCATTGCAAACTGTACCGGTGATTTTTTTGACTGCCCTCGATGACGATACCTCTCGCATCAAAGGGCTAGAAATGATGGCCGATGATTATTTGACCAAGCCTTTTAACAGCCGCTTGTTGCTGGCGAAAGTTGAAAATATTTTGCAGTTGAGTCAAATGCGATCGCAAGCTGTATCTTCCCAATTCCACCAGCAAGTCAGAGAGCAAAGCAAACGCCAAATCGCCGCAGCTTGGGAAGCCAACGAATATCTTGCCCAAAAATTTCAGCTATTTGTGCCTGAGCAAATTCTTGGACGGATTGCACCGCAAGGAATAGAATCTATTCAGTTGGGCAATGTCACAGAAGAAGAGCTGACTATTTTATTTTGCGACATTCGCGGGTTTACTGCCATCGCAGAATCTCAAGAAGCTCGCGAGACTTTTGAATGGTTGAACGCTTTTTTCACTAAAATGAACGATTGCATAACGTCTCACGCTGGGTTTATTGATAAATACCTAGGCGATGCAATCATGGCAGTATTTGACAAGCCGAATTCTCACGCTATGGATGCGATCGAAGCCGCAGTAGCAATGCAAGAAACTTTGCAAGAATTTAATGCCAGTCGCCACAAGTACAATTTAGAATCTCCCCTCAATATTGGTACGGGAATTAACACAGGTATCGGCATGATCGGCACTTTGGGTTCCGATCGCCGCATGGACTCTACAGTCATCGGCGATGTGGTAAATACAGCTTCTCGGTTAGAAAATTTAACTAAAATATACGGTTGCCAAATTATTGTTAGCGAAAATGCGATCGTTCATGCAAGAGAATTTCTAAATGGCATAAGTCTGAACTCACACTCAAAAGAAAGTCTATTATTAAAGTGCGACTTGGAAGTGGAAACACAGGAGAGTATTATTTCTACTTCTGGGGCGACTGCGGCAGGCAGCTATTCGCCAAGCAACAATTATTACTATCGCTGGATCGATCGAGTAACCCCGCGTGGCAAGCAGCAAGCTATAGAAATCTACGAAATCTGGGCCGCCTCCTGTCCCGACTCTGAAGCAAAGCAGCTTACCCAGGGTTTATTTGACAAAGGAATTCAAGGATGGCAATCCGAAAAAATTGTCGCCGCCTTGGGATATTTTCAGCAACTAATCGAACAAAACCCTGCGGATACAGTTGTCCGTTTTTATATAAATCGCTGCCAGGAAAAACTAGGTTTTATACCGGGAAATAGCAGTTCATAAAGATTTAACTTGTTGGGCGGGCTACAAGCCCACCCTACAATAGTTTAGACCTATTATAAAAGTAGCTAACTATCCTGCGTTGTGTTTGTGGTTTCCCTATCAATGAAAGATTTATCCAATAAGTCTACTCTAATTAGAGTTGGCATCAAACTGTCGTCAAAACTTGCTCTCTCAACTTCCCGATCAACTCATTCACACCTCCGGTATTCAAACGGTAACTCAAAGGATGACCGATCAAATAAGCCGAACTTTCAAACAAAACATCAATTTCTACCAAACCATTTTCCCGCAAAGTTTTGCCAGTCGAAACCAAATCCACAATAGCCTCCGACATACCCGTAATCGGCCCCAACTCCACAGAACCGTAAAGTGGCACAATTTCCACCGGCAAATTCAAATTGTGAAAATATTCCCTTGCACAGTGTACGAACTTAGAAGCAACTCTACCGTGAGGAGGCAAATCCACCGTTCGCTTGTAAGAACTAGATTCTTTCACTGCCACCGACAGCCGACACTTGCCAAATTTTAAATCAATTAAATTGGCAACTTTCGGCTTTTTTTCCCGCAAAACATCATAGCCAGCAATCCCCAGATCAGCTTGACCGTATTCCACATAAACCGGCACGTCGTGGGTCCTTACTAGCAAAGCTTTTGCAGTGCCAGTAGGGTCATAAATTTGAAGCTGTCGGTTAGAGGAATCGAGAAAAGCACTGAAGTCTAATCCAACCGATTTAAACAGCCGAATGCTATCTCCTAATAATCCGCCTTTGGGAAGTGCAACAGTAATCATGTCAATTTTTAGAGTCTAAATTGCTTAATTTGGCAAGGGGACGATCGCGGCACAAGCATAAACAGCTTTTGCCCAACTCAGAATAACACATAGAGTTCATAGCAAAAAATAAATTTATGGTATTGCTCGCTCCTTTGTTTGGGTATATATTATATTAAGTCACTTTTTTAAAGGGCGGTCAGTATGGAAAACGATCGAGAGTTTGACAGTCAAGAATTTGACGGAGAATTTCCCAGTGTAGACCCGGATTACCTGAAAATTACAGTAGATGAAATCCTCTCAGGCGGCGGTGTAGAGGCCGAGGAAATGGACTATACAGTAGCCGTACCTACCCCTAAACACGCCATAACCCGAAAGACCTCAGTGGATGTGAACTCAAGCGTGTTCGATGACGCCGCCAGATCGCTGTTTGCAGAAAAACGCGGAACGCTGGGAGGCTGTTAATGTAAAATGCTTGCAGAGGCTGGTGCACAGAACTGGACGATCGCCTGTTAGCGAAGCCCTCGAAGAGGAGCGCCATTCAGTATCACGCCCCTAGCAGTGTATTCAACTCTCAAACTTAAAATTTAACCGGCGATTGCAAATAGCTGACAGCTAAATTATGACCGAATTGACACTTGTTATTGGCAACAAAAATTATTCCTCTTGGTCGCTGCGTGCTTGGTTGACAATGAAACAAGCTGGACTAAAATTTTCCGAGGTGAGAATCCCCTTAGACTGGCCGACAACCCATGAAGAAATTCGGCGCTATTCTCCTTCGGGAAAAGTGCCAGTTTTAATCGACGGCGATCTGAAAGTGTGGGAATCTTTAGCAATTTGCGAATACGTTGCCGATCGCTTTGCAAATGATTTGTGGCCGGCGGATGTAGCGGAACGGGCGATCGCCCGTTCTATTGCCGCCGAAATGCACGCGGGGTTCCAAAATTTGCGCGAAAATATGCCGATGGACTGCCGCAACCGCTATCCGGGAGAAGGGATGACTCCCGGTGTAGAAGCAGAGATCGATCGCATCTTTTCCATTTGGCGCGAATGCCGCCAACAATTCGGGACAGGTGGCAATATGCTGTTCGGAAAATTCACAGTGGTTGACGCTATGTTTGCCCCAGTTGTGATGCGTTTTGTCACCTACGGAGTCAAATTAGATTCAGTAGCAAAAGCTTATGCGGATGCGATTTTGGCCTTGCCGGCCATCCAGGAATGGGTAGCAGCAGCTTGCAGCGAATCGGAAAGTATTGCCCACATTAAAATCTAGGAAAAATCAGTTTACTTAACTTAAAATCTCAAATTTTAAGCCTCAAATATGAAATCAGGATGCGGATTCTTTTAGTTGATGATGAAGTTGAGTTAACTGACCCTTTGAGTCGAGTTTTAAGCCGCGAAGGTTATACAGTTGATGTGGCATTTGACGGAGAAATTGGCAGCAATTTAGCCATGCAGGGCAATTACGATTTGCTAATTTTGGATTGGATGCTGCCGAGACAAACTGGACTGACAATTTGCCAGAAGTTGCGATCGCAAGGACGGAGTACGCCAGTGCTATTTCTCACCGCCAAAGATACCGTAGACGATCGCGTACAAGGACTCGACGCCGGTGCAGACGACTATTTAGTCAAACCTTTTGAACTGCGAGAACTCCTAGCCCGAGTCCGCGCATTATTGCGGCGGCCTCCTACTTTTGATGCCGAGGTTGCTGTCGGGCGGCTGCAAGTGGCAGATTTACAGCTAGACTACGACAATCAATTAGCTTATCGCGGCGATCGTACAATTGATTTATCAGAAAAAGAATGTCAGTTGTTAGAATACTTAATGCGCCATCCTGGTCAATTGCTAACACACGAACAAATCCACCAGTATTTGTGGAGTGAAGCAGAAAAACCCAGCAGCAATGTATTAGCCGCTCAAATTCGCCTGCTGCGGCGCAAAATAGAAGCACCGGGCGAATCTGTGCTAATCCACACAGTCTACGGCAGAGGCTATCGCTTTGGAGAAGCCAATTAAAAATAATAGCAATTGTACAAAAATCCCTCTTCCCTCTTCCCTCTTCCCTCTTCCTGACATCCATTACATCCGTTACACAATCCGTTGCCGAACTTCCCTCTTCCTGACATCCATTACATCCGTTACATCGGTGGAGCGAATCCGTTGCCCAACTTCCTTTTTCCCTCTGCTATATTGTCTATTATCGGGAAAGTGTGCACCCTAAACCCGCCCTTACGGATGTTGAGAAACTAAAGTAATTACTGTCACCTCCGGCGGACAAAATAGCCTTCCCGGCGCATAAGTTCCCAAACCGCGATTCACGTACAGCAAATTACTCCCAACCTGATGCAAACCGCTAGCCCATTCCCAGTGAGTAACTACTCGATCCCAAGCCGACATAAAAGGAATGAACTTTCGGATTGGTTGAGGAATCCAATAGCCAATTTTTCTGACCCAAGCGTACAAAGGGCCGATACCGGGAATAACGATTTGACCGCCGTGAGTGTGCCCAGACAACTGCAAATCAATCCGCCAATTTTGCAGTTTTTCCGCAGTATCGGGATTGTGAGACAAAACAATCCGAGGAATCGCGGGATTTATTGATGCCATTACAGGTTTAGGCGCAAAATCGCCCGACCAAAAATCTGCCATACCAACTAAAGCCAATTCTGACCCCAAAGGATAGACTGCTTCGTTGTACAAAACCCGAATTTCGACGCTATTTAAAGCCTTAGTAACCTCTCTTTTTGCCTCCGGCCAATAGTGGTCGTGATTGCCCAAAACCGCGTAAATTCCCACCCGACTTTGCAAGTTTTTCAATCGCTGCACTAAGCCGTAAATAGGTGCGGGGTCATAGCTAATAAAGTCACCAGTTAAAAAAATCAGGTCTGGTTCGGCTTCATTGGCTGCTGCAATCGCCTCTTCTAGCAACCATTCCGACAGTCGCACCCCGTCATAGTGAAAGTCAGTAAGCTGTACAATTTTAGTACCGGATAGATTTGCTGGAAGATTGGCGATGGGTATTGTTAAATACTCTACCCGCAATTTTCCAGTTAATAACCTGTGCATAAATCTAATGTTTCGTGATAACAGAGCGCCACCTCTAGCTTAGCAAATAAACAGGCGAGACTGCCAAACTAGATATTATTTCCTTTTTGTTTTGTCATCGGACTAAGGGCTACTAATTGCTGACTAATGACTACCGTCCTAAATGCCAAAAGTGGGATTACGTCAATTTAATTTAAACATAAATTCCCAAGCTTTATTTAGGCTTTCTTGCAAAATTATTTGGGTGTTACGTCCCCAACTAATACAGCATTTTTATAAAATTATGACTGGCGTAACAATCTGTTTAAAACGCTATCAATCCTCTTCAGATTAGCATTCCCCGCCCCGCATCTATATTCTTTTGGCAATTGTCAAAGCTGAGATTTGTGTCGCCTCCCCATCGCATCGGCTTACCACACGGGGATTGCCCCTACCAAACACTATCTCATCACTAATGATTTATTACTGAGTAGGTGGAAATAAACAAAGCTTGGGGGAGCCCGGGTTTTGCATTAATAATAAACTGTGGCTAGTATATAATTGCCTTAGCCGCCCCTAATATCTTTTATTTTTGGTCGCGTCTGCCTACTTGTTAACTAATAACTTTTGACGAATGTCGCTTCTTCTCAATATATTGCTGGTGGTAATCCTCTGCCATATAAAATTCAGCAGCAGGTTTGATTTCGGTAGCAATATCTTTGTTGTATTTACCGGAAATTTGCAATTTTTGTTTGGAGAGGCGAGCGGCTTTTTCTTGTTCGGAATTATGATAAAAAATCACAGACCTGTACTGTTCGCCTCTGTCGGGGCCTTGGCGATTGATTTGGGTAGGATCGTGACAGTTCCAGAATACATCTAGCAGTGCTTCGTAACTCACCTGCGATCGATCGTACTCTACCAGCACTGATTCAGCGTGACCAGTGACTCTGGCGCAAACATCTAGGTAGCAGGGATTCGGCCAGTGACCTCCGGTGTAGCCCGCAGCAGTCGAGACGACACCCACAACGGCGCGAAACTTGTGTTCAACTCCCCAAAAACAACCGGCGGCAAATGTGGCTTTTTCCATGGTGTTATTCATCGTATTGCGCTCAAACTTGGCAATAAATTATGCTTGACATATTCCCATTAGTGTGCATTCCCAAACTAATCGCGGCTGTACGTAGTTTAGCAAATATTGTCGTGCTTTCTCCAAGGGTTCTAAGGGCGATCGACTAATTCCTCCGGCCAAAAATTGTTGCCAGTAACAGTGCTGTAAATAATCGATTAACCACAACTGAGATTCAGTATCTAAAGTTTTATCAATTTCCTTGGCCAATTCCAAAGCAGACCGCAGATTTTGAGGCAACTGCTTCACCTTTTGCAGCAAATCATCGGGTATTGATTGCAGTTGCTGCCAAATAGCAATTGCCTCGCCAGGACTGCCTTGAGCCATCCCCAGTACCTCGGGATGGGATAAAATCTCTGCGAATCCGGCTTGCTGCAAAACTTGTGCCATTGCTTCGGGATTCAGCCGAGAAAACTGGATTTTTTGACAACGGGAAATTAAAGTTTGCAGCAAACCTTCCACAGTTGGAGCAATTAAAATTAAGGCTGCTTTTCCCGGTTCTTCCAATGTCTTCAACAAACCGTTAGCGGCTCCCTCACCCATTGTTTCTGCTTGTTCCAACACTACGACTGAACGCGCAGCTTCTAGCGGCGGCCGGCTGAGAAAATCACCGATTTCTCGAACTTGTTCTAAACGAATTTGTGGTGGGGCTTTCCGCTTTAAACCGGCTTCCTCTGCTTCCTTTGGCGTAAGCCGTTTACCTTGGTTCATGTAAGTTGGTTCTACCCAAAGTAAGTCTGGATGATTGCGCTGCTGCACGCGATTTTGCACGGAGGCTATTAGTCTGGTTTCAGGAAGATTGGCTGAGAATAAAAGCTCGATGAAAGACTGAGCCGCTAAACTTTTGCCGATGCCGTTAGAGCCGACAAATAAATAACCAGGAGCAATTCGGTTGCGCTCGACTGCTTGTGTTAGCAATTCTACTGCTCGCTCTTGTCCGATTAATGATGTGAAATAATTCATGTTTGCTCAGGAAGAAGAAAGTTCGGCAACGGATTATGTAACGGATGTAACGGATGTAACGGATATGAGGATGAAGGATGAAGGATGAAGGAAGAAAATCTAGGGTTTCAGCAATTAAGAACATCTTAACCGTCGGGGGTGGTTGCTATAAGACCAAAAGGTTATTGTGGTTTAATGGACTGCTAAATAATTGTTTTGAGTTAAGAACGTAAATTGTAAGTTGCCGGAGCCGCACACAGCATTGCCGTGTCTCTACACATTATCTAGCGCTATTTTTCAGAATTGGTATTATTTAAATATCCCCAAGCTTCTAACCTGCTAGTTACAATAGCTTGAATTTCCTGAGCGACTTCATATTCAGGGCGATCGGCATTTATCCGGACAATTCGAGATTTATTTTCCTCGGCTAACTCCGCAAAACCTTGCTGCACAAGGCGGTGAAACTTCAAATCGGCTTGCTCGATCCGATCGCACCCTCCCCGGGCCCTTACCCTAGCCAAACCCGCTTCCACATTAATATCCAGCCACAAAGTCAGATCGCTTTCCAAGCCGCCGGTGGCAATGTCATTCAACTGCTTAATTAAATTTAAGTTAAGACCGCGGCCGTAGCCCTGATAAGCAATCGTAGAATCAGTAAAGCGATCGCATAAAACAATCGTTCCTTTCGATAACTCGGGTTGGAGAAAAGTTTCGACGTGTTGAGCGCGATCGGCAGCGTACATGAGTAATTCTGCTCGATCGGATACAGATTCGCCCCCATCTTGTTTCAGCAGCAAATGTCGCAGTCCCCTTCCCAGCTCAGTACCCCCCGGTTCGCGAGTAGCCACCAAGCGGACTCTCAGACAGCAACTTGCTTGCAGGAACTGTATCAACCGCTGCATTTGCGTAGTTTTACCCGCACCTTCAACCCCCTCAAACACGATAAGTTTGCCCTTCATTGCCCTAACTTTCCACCTGAATAAAATAAATCCATATTGTTCTGTTCATCGGTTCTAGGTTCGGTATGATAATAAAGTCTAAATGCCTCACGGCTGGAGTTTTTTATGGCTCGCTATACTGGTTTTTTTATCGTTGCCGTTCCCATCGACCGTCTCCGTCAGTCCCTGATTGAAATTTTAGAGTCATGCAATCTTGATATTATCTACAATACAGGAGATTCCGTCATGGCTCGCGAGCTCCCAGGTCAAGTTTCGATTGCCAAACTTGTCACCGCAGAAGTCCTAATTGAGAAAAACACGGCTAGCGACTCAGAGGTTCGCATGAACTTCGTGATTAAAAACGAAGAACTGCCACTGCAAACCAACAACCACTGCCGTCAAATGTTCGAGCTAGTGAGTCGTTCAATTATGAACAACAATAACTGGCGGCTCTTGGAAAGTATGGCACTGTAGCCATCAGTCAGTCAATTTGAGGTGTGAGATTTTCGATTGATTCTACAGATGAATCAGGGGGTTCTAACTAACGTCGAAACTTCTTGGCTTTCGACTCCTGGTGTGAGGGGTTTGTCACCCTCTTGGGATGAGGTCATCAGTCATTAATTTCTAACTAATGACCGATGGCCTCCGACTTTTATATGCAATCCCTAAATTTAAGCTCGAAATCCCCGGCGCAAAAACAAAGAATTTGTAACCACGCTAACAGAACTAAACGCCATAAATGCTCCGGCCGCGGCAGGACTGAGTAGAATTCCGGTTGCAGGCAGCAAGATACCCGCTGCTACCGGAATTCCCAGAGTATTGTAACCAAAAGCCCAAAATAAATTTTGGCGAATCTTATTAAAAGTAGCGCGCCCCAGCTCGATCGACTCAACAACATCCATCAAAGCATTTCGCATCAGCACAATTTGAGCAGTTTCAACTGCGACATCAGTGCCACAGTGCAAACCGATACCGACATCAGCTTGAGCCAAAGCCGGCGCGTCATTGATGCCATCCCCCACCACAGCCACTTTACAGCCTTGGGCTTGCAAAGTTGCGATCGCCCGCGCCTTCCCTTCCGGCCGGACTTCGGCCAAAACATCAGCCGCCGTCAAATCTAGCTGCTGCGCCGTCGCCGCCGCCGCTGACGCCGTATCCCCCGTCAGCATCATCACCCGCAATCCCATGCCCCGCAAACGTTCCACCGCCTCCTTAGCATCCGGCCTCAGAGTATCTTTTAACCCGATTACCCCCAGCAAAACGCCCCCTGAAGCCACATAAACCGCCGTTTTGCCTTTGCAAGAACCCAAAAGTTCCATCGCCACAGCCACCCCCTGCTTCTTCATCCACTCGGCATTCCCCGCGAACACGCGCCGGCCCTCCACCAAAGCAGAAACCCCGAAGCCCGGTTCCGTGCAGAAATCTTCAGCAGCTAGCAGCGGCAAACCTTGCTGTTGAGCTTCCAGCAAAATCGCTGCGGCGATGGGATGACACGCGCCCCTTTCCACCGCCGCCGCAATTTGCAGCAGTTTTGAATTAACCGCACTCCCAGAAACTCCATCAATTGTGGAACAAACATCTTGCCTGTTTCCCACATTAATATCTGAATTCCAATCCCACTCCGAATTCTGGAAAATAGGCAAATAATCTGTGAGTGTGAGATTTCCGGTTGTCAGAGTGCCAGTCTTGTCAAAAACCACCGTATCTAATTGATGCACCCGTTCTAAAACATCACCACCGCGAATTAAAAGCCCGCGCTCCGCGCCGATGCCAGAACCGACTAAAATTGCAGTTGGGGTAGCCAGTCCCAAAGCGCAAGGACAAGCAATGACTAAAACTGCGATCGCCAATTTCAAACTTAACAGCAAAGGCGATTGATAATGGATAATTGGCAGTTGATTTCCCATATTCATTGCCCCGTGTCCCATATCCATTGCCCCCTGTCCTACAAGCACAGAAGGCCAAATATGAGTGCCGGCAAAATACCAAAATAGGAAAGTCAAAAGCGATATCGCCATTACCCCATACACAAAATATCCTGCAACAGTATCAGCTAAATTTTGAATCGGCGCTTTGCGAGTTTGGGCTGCCTGCACCAAAGCCACCATTTGAGCTACAGTTGTTTCCTTACCGGTGCGAGTTGCCCGCATCACAACTGCCCCGGATTTATTGATAGTTCCCGCCGCAACTGTATCTCCTGGTTGCTTCAAAACCGGCATCGATTCGCCAGTCAGCATCGACTCATCTATCGTTGTTTTGCCTTCGCAGACTTCACCGTCTACCGGTATTTTTTCCCCTGGCAAAACTTGCAGCCATTCTCCGACTCGGACGCGATCGGCTGGAATTTCAATGTATTGTGGATCGTAGACCTCTGATGTCGAATTTAAAGGCAATTCTTGCGATCGCAAATCCAAACTCGAAAGTTTAAAATCAACTAAGCGGGCTTTCGCCGGTTGCAATGCGATTAAAGCTTGCAAAGCAGATGCAGCGCGCCGTCTGGCTTGCTGTTCGAGAGTTTTGCCCAACAAAATAAAGCCCAGCAGCATCACCGGTTCATCAAAAAAGCACTCCCATCCCATCCGTGGAAACAGCAGCGCCGCGTTGCTAGCCGTGTAAGCTGTGACAGCGCCTAAAGCGACCAAAGTATTCATGTTGGGTGCATTTCGCCACAAACTGCGGCACCCGTCAACGATAATCGGGCGGCCCGGTAGCAGCAAAGCTAGGGTGGCGAGTCCCCAGTGAAACCAAATATTGGTGAGAATTGGGGCTTTTGTGCCGAGTACGTGACCTAAACCGGATAGAATAATTAGGATAAGGGCGATCGTCAATTGCTTGATTTGCTGTCGAATTTCTTGCCCCCGCCGTTCAATTGTTGCCGCTTCTGCTTCCTGCTGATTTTCACCTGAACGAGACTGAGAGGGAAATCCATTATCAGTCAACTTTTTCGCTAAAGCCTCTGCATCGACAGTCCCCGGTTGACACTCAACCGTCGCGACTTCTACGGCCAAGTTAACGCAAGCTGAAATGACGCCTGAATACTGCATAAGTTGGCGTTCCACAGCTTTCGCGCAGCCGGCACATTTCATCCCGCCGACATCGAAAGTAACAAGTTCTGGCGGTGATTCGTTAACGGGTAGGATTTCGGGTTGAATTTCGGGAATTGTTTTGGGCAAAAATTGCATGGTTTTTTTTGGTATTGATTAGAATATTTGGGTAGTTCTGAAAGGATTTAATGCACTGTTTAGACAAATGTCTATATTTTTATCATAGATAAATTTTGTGGCATCTTCCAAAAGTGTTAGTTTTTTTTAATTCTTATTAGTTGCAGGCGGTTAAATCCTCAGTCCAGAAGGGGTTTCAGCCACTACTAGAATGCGAGTTTAATGCTAAGACACGCCTTGGACACGGCAGTGCCGTTTCCCTATTTGATATAATGAGCCAATTGCCTAGTTAGTATCCAGCTTTTATTTTACGAATTTAGCTATGACAGAAAAACCCAAATTTTATATTATCAAACGTCCTGCCGGTAATTGCGAAATTTTGTCGTTGGCGGAGCCCTCGCAGAGGATCGCGCAACTCGAACAACAAAACCCCACTATTATTGAAAAGTGGGGCCCTTACGATTCGCCCGAAGATGCCATAGCCCGCCGCATCGGATTAATTCGCGCCGGAAAATGCCAGCCGCAATGACCAAAAGCATCCAGGATACAAGCCCCCGGATTCATCCGTGGAGAAATAAAAAACCTGTATCCGATAAAGGAGCCCCCGAATTTATCCGTGGGGTCAATGCTTCAATTCTTTAATCTAAAATCTAAAATCTAAAATCGATTGACTCGCAATGACGGATAGCAAAAAATAGCGAAGCATTCGAGTTTAAAATCTTGGCTTTTAGCCGTAAATCTTCCCCCGAATGCTTTTTTTAACTGAAACCTTACACAGGTTTTCTATTTAGATTTAGAAGGTGCTGCACTAGGTTTTGCTTGCGCTGCATTTGGCTTAGGTGGCGCTGCATTCGGTTTCGACTCCGCCTTATTGTTCCCTGTTTTACCAGTAACTTGCTGTGTCAAAACTTCCATAGCTTTTGCGTACTGCGGATCGGCCGTCGTAGCAATTTTATCGCGATCGCGCCTCAATTCCTGTTTTTGAGCGTCAGTGAGTTCTACCTTAAAATCCGGTTCAATCCCGGCCTTGTTGATATCAGTGCCCTTGGGAGTAAAATACTTGGCAATTGTCACCGCCAAACCGGCACCATTTCCCACGCCGCGTACAGACTGCACCAAACCTTTACCAAACGTCTTTGTTCCCACTAAAACCGCGCGTTTGTTGTCTTGCAAAGCACCGGATAGAATCTCGCTAGCACTTGCTGAACCGCCGTCTACCAGTACAACTAACGGTTTGTCTGTGAGCTCTGCCTTATTTGCCGTTTGTTTATCGGCCTCACCGACTCGATCGACCGTCGAGACGATCGTACCTTCTTTGAGCCACATCCGAGCAATTTCAATACTTCCGTACAGCAACCCGCCGGGATTTGAACGCAAGTCTAGAATATAGCCCGTTACCTTTTTCTGTTCCAAATCCTTAATTGCCGATCGCATTTCCGATGCAGCATTCGCACTAAACTGATTTAAGCGAATATAGCCGACTTCTCCGATGGGAGTTTTCTGCACCGACTTCCGCACAGGATGAATTTCAATTTTAGCGCGTTTCAGCTTAAATTCTAATTCCTTGTTTTCCCGCACAATAGTCAGCGTCACCTCAGTATTCGCCTGGCCGCGAATCAAAGTTACCGCTTGATTCGTATCCATGCCTTCTGTGCTCTTGCCGTCAATCTTAATAATGATATCTTTTGCCAGAATACCAGCAGTAAAAGCAGGGGTATCTTCGATCGGCGAAATCACCACCAACTTCTTAGTTTCCTCATCTTGAGTCAACTGAATCCCAACTCCTGTGAGTTCCCCAGAAGTTTCAACCTGCATATTTCTGAACTCTTGAGGGTCCATAAACCGCGTATAAGGATCGTCCAGCTTCTTCAGCATTTCCCGAATTGCTTTGTAAGCTTCGTCGTCGCTGGTATAAGTCCGATTCAAATAATCATTCCGCACCGCTTTCCAGTCAACCTGGTTAAAAGTGCCATCAACATAACTTTTGTCAATAATTTGCCAAACTTCATCAACCAACTCTTTAGGGCTTCCCCGAAAAGAAGCCAGAGATTTAGAACTGCAACCAGTGTTCGCAAGTGTTACAGCAGTGAGTACCACCGCTGCTGCACTTAGAAAAAGCCCTCGTTTTGTTATAACCATTTGTGTGACGCGCGGGACGAAAAGAGTTCAGAATAATTACGCTCAATCTAACACAGGCAAGGCTCGGTCGTAGTTGGCGTACATATATTATTCAACTTTGCCGAGTTCTGCGGTGTCAACTTAAGACTGAAACCTTCTATCTCCATGTTTGTACCGAAGCGTAGATCCCCCTAAATCCCCCTTAAAAAGGGGGACTTCGAGCCCTCTTGTCCCCCCCTTAACAAGGACTTTGAGCGCTCTTGTCCCCCCCTTACTAAGGGGGGCTAGGGGGGATCTCCGGGTTTAACAACAGGCATTAGGAGCGATCGACAGCAATTAAGGATCAACCCAGCGATCGTCCGATTTAATCAAGTCAATCAATTCTGCCACGCCTCGGTCTTCCGGCACCTTCTTAATTTCTTCCCGGCCCCGGTACAGCGAAATATAACCCGGTTGCTTCCCGACATAGCCGTAGTCAGCATCAGCCATTTCTCCGGGCCCATTGACAATACAGCCCATTACTGCTATGTCCAAACCGGTGAGATGCTTGGTCGCCTCTCTCACTTTGTGTAAAACTTCCTCTAAATTAAACAAAGTGCGACCGCAGGAAGGACAAGCGACATACTCAACCATCGTTTTCCGCAGTCCCAAGGCTTGCAGAATGCTGTAGCAAACCGGAATCTCCTTTTCTGGGGCCTCTGTCAGCGAGACGCGGATGGTGTCGCCGATACCGTCAGTCAGCAGCGGTGCAAGGCCTGCGGTGGATTTGATGCGGCCGTATTCGCCGTCTCCTGCTTCCGTCACGCCCAAATGTAGCGGGTAATCCATGCCGAGTTCGTCCATCCGGTGCACCATCAAGCGGTAAGCAGCAACCATCACGGGTGCACGGGAGGCTTTCAGGGAAAGTACGATATTTCGGAAGTCGAGGGATTCGCAAATTTTGATGAATTCCAGGGCCGATTCCACCATGCCTTCGGGCGTGTCGCCGTAGGTAAACAGCATCCGTTCGGCGAGGGAACCGTGATTAACGCCGATTCGCAAAGCTTTGCCTTGGTCGCGCAGGGAAATTACCAGAGGTTCCAGGGTTTCGCGGATTTTTTCGCCAATTTCGGCGAATTCGCTGTCGGTGTATTCGCTTCTGTCGGCTTTCGGCTTCTCGAACACGTAAAGTCCGGGATTGATTCTCACTTTGTCTACGTGTTTGGCGACTTCCAGGGCAATTTTCATGCCGTTGTGGTGGACATCGGCAACGAGGGGCACGGGTTGGTAGGTGGCGTGCAGTTTTTGCTTGATTTCGGCTAAAGCTTTGGCGTGGGCCATGCTGGGCACGGTGACGCGGACTATTTCGCAGCCAATCTCGTGCAAGCGCCGAATTCCGGCGACTGAACCGTCGATGTCGAGGGTGTCTTCGTTAATCATCGACTGTACGACGACGGGGTAGCCGCCGCCGATGGTGACGCTACCGACTTTGACGGGCCGGGTTTTGCGGCGTTTGATGGTGGTGTCGAAGGTTGGTTCGGTGGTGAGGGTTTTAGTGGGGTTCGGCAGAGTTTGCATAACTGGTTGCTAGTGTTCTGTAATTAGAGTTTATAAAATTGTGTCTGCTGTTTTTTAGGTTTGCACAGAAAGGGTCTGTTTGGGCAATGAGGTTTTGGGATTTAGGATTTTTGATAGAAGTACGATCGAACTTGTAACTCACTTTATGTAGTTTTGGGCGATCGGGCGATCGATTTTTTAGTATTAAAATTTAACATTCCGGGCTGCCAGGATACCCATTCCACAGATGAATCCGGGGGCTTGTTTAACGGTTGATAAATTTCAGGTAGAATAGAAAATTATTGTGGGCGATCGTATCTAGCAAAAATATCTAGATAGTTGGGAGTCTTAAACACTTATGCCAGATGAAACGATTTGGATTGTGACTGCCGATACTTCGGACGAGTCTCCTCAACTTGTTACTGCTGATGGTGGGAAGACAGCCCTCGGAATGGGAGGAGCGCCTTTCTTAGATGTGGACGCACCGCCGAAGTCTTCTACACCGCCCCAAAAGTTGCGAAAGAAACAGGTGAATTTAGAATTCACAATTTTTGTGAGGGCACCATTGTGGGGAATAGGGGGAATAGAGAGTCTCTTCTCTCGCGTCGAGACTTGCAAGGTCTAACATCTAAGCGTTTCAGAACTTTGTTAACTACGGATAGATTAAAGCCACTCGAATACAATGTTAGAAAAAGGTGCAATAAGTGGCAGACCTTTCACTCCCTCAAAAGCTGGCGGCAAGATTCTCAACTTATCTTATCAAAATGTTAAAATTACTGATAAAGGCGTTGGCTTAGTTGAAGCTCATGTTCGCAGATTTAAGCCAGTTGGTGAAGCTGAGCTAAAAATGGTTGAAAGGTTAAGAAGTATCGCCACCCAAACCCTTGTAGCTGAGCCTGTTGATTTACGCTTTTATACTCACGAGTTACGCGAGTATCTTAGGTATAAAAAGCTTGGCTACCCAACAGGACAACCCCCTGACCCGGATCAGGCTTATGAACTTTGGAACAATGCTCACACAGCTACTCTTGAAGATTATAAATTAAAAGAAGGATTCGGCGTTTTATTTCATCCGAGCGTAGAGGAATTTTGATGAAAAACCTAACTCAATTAACCCAGCTTGAATTAGTGCTGCTGCAATTAGTAGCTAAAGGTCAAGGAAAGTGGAGTTGGTACGAACTCGCGAATGCACTTTCCCGTAGAGATGTACCGCGAGAACCTGACATGATGGTTGTCTTAAAAAAACTGGCTGCTGATGGCTTGGTTAAACGATATGTAGAAACAAATTCGCCTCGCGACAGATGGGAATTGACTCCAGAAGGGTCTATTGTGTTGGCAAACCCAAAAGCATATACTCAAAGCAGAATTAGAATTTATGCAATTGGCATCCAGAAATCAGAAAGCAATTCTTCGACTTATTTTACCATAGTTCCCGGGATGCCTAGGAACAGGAATTCTTCGGCTTATTTTCCCAGAGATCCCCGGAGACCTAGGAACAGGAAGAACAATCGAGGAAGTAGAACAGCAAATTAAAGCAGCAATAGTTTTTCATTTAGAAGAGTTGCGTCAATCTGGTTCGTCTATTCCTGAAGCCAGGACTTTATGCAAATATGTTGAGGTTTAATGTAATGAAAACTATCAATTAGTATGTGGATGGTGTTGTAAAAGTTATTGCAGGCAAGATTCGATCGCACTTTCCAATCATCCATCAAAAATCAACGCGCGTTAGCGAAGCCCTCGAAGAGGATCGCACTTTACTCGATAAATCTATCTCGCGGATGATGCGATCGCCCCTCCTCCCCAGCAAAACTAAAAAATGTATTGGCAAATCCCTTCACCGACCCAGACTCAGCAGTTAAATAATCTGAGGTTTTCCATTGGACGATCGCACAAACTCACCAGCCACCCCTGTTAACAACCGCCGACCTCTAATTATCGCAGGAATTCTCCTCGGTATCGGTCAATCCGGCTTTTTTGACGGCATTGTGATCCATCAACTCCTCCAGTGGCACCATATGTTTAGCAGCGTTAAAACCGATGCTACTGTTGGCGGTTTAGAATTAAATACCCTCGGAGATGGACTGTTTCACGCTGCGGATTGGTTGGTAACAGTAGCGGGAATCCTCTGTTTGTGGAGTGCTGTGAAGCGCAAAGATGTTCCTTTGTCAACTCAAACTTTTTTCGGTTCAATATTAATTGGTGCTGGATTGTTTGACTTTGTTGAAGGCATTGTTGACCATCAAATTTTGGGAATCCACCACGTCAAACCCGGTATCAACGAGTTAGCTTGGGATTTAGGATTTCTCGCTCTTGGAGTTAGTTTAGCGCTGTTAGGTTGGATGCTGGTACAGAGTGAAGTTCCCGCAGATACTAAAGTTTAAATGAATGCAGAGATTGGGAATTCTACCAAATCCGCGTTAAAAATCCCTGCCTCTCTTTTTAACTCATCAGTTCATCCCGCAGACTCCAACCACGCAATCAAATCCTCTTGACTCCTAAAATCCAACAAAGCCTCTCCCAAATCATCTAACTGTTCCGCAGATAACCCCTGGATGCGAGTTTGAACTTCCAGTGTAACCTCACCCACCCGCCGCACTATCTGACGCATAATTAATCCTATTTCCCCCTCAATTTTACCCCTTTCGATTCCTTGTTCGATTCCTTGTTCGATTCCTTGTTGTATTCCCTGTTCGATTCCTTGTTGTATACCAATTTCTATCCCTTTCATTACAGATCCAAGCTGATCTTGGATAAACATTTCTCGCTTGTCCAAATCTGCCGCTTCTTTGACTGTCAAATTAGCTCGGTTGGCAATTTCCAGCGCGGTATTAATCTCTTCAACAGACTCCAATGTCTCTGGTACTGCTTCCAAAGAGGGCGCGTTTTTCATAAAGTAAATCCATTTTTCCGGCAGAGTTTCAAGTTCGTTCAATTCTTTTTTGAATTTCGGTAACTCGACAAACACTAATTTTAACTCGCAGTTGGGATAGACGAATTTCTCTTCGGTTTCTGTGAATTCAAAATTGGAAATTAGTTTTTCGGTGTTTTCAAATAAGATAAAGTCGGTGATGGTTAAAGCAATGACTGGATTTAATCTTAAGTAACCGTCTCCCGCTTTGAGTTGAGTTGAATAGGTTTTGGCTGCATTGTACACTACCCGTTTTTCAAAGGCGGCAACGTTGAGTACCTGCATTTCCACAATCACGGTTTTGTTGCCGGTAATCTTGGCTTTGACATCCAGGTAACTGTCTTTCAATCCTGTAACGCTTCCGGCTGAATAAGGGTCAATTATTTCTAATTCTTGGATTGTTGGTTCTCCGTTATACAGCATTGCATTTAGAAAGCTGATGAGAATTTCTGGATGTTCGGAAGAAGCGAATATTTTTTTGAATGCAAAGTCTGTTTTGGGACTGATGAAACGCATATATTTTAGAGGATTTTTTTTTACCGCAGAGGGCACAGAGGACGCAGAGGAGGAGAAAAGAGAGGAAGATGGATATTGACAAATATTGGAAGGGTTGGATTTTGTTGTCTCAACCCAACCTGTTATCTGAATGCTTTTATCAGCCTGTGGCTTCAGTAGTAGTTGCAGGTGACATAACTAGCTTTCCAGTTATATCCATTGTTGCCAGTTTCAGCACTTCATTAAAAGCTAAACCCCGAATTTTGAGTTCCCACCGAATGCCTTTTGCTTTCATTCGCTTGGCTTTCCGCATATCGACATCAGCAGCTTTTTGATGCAAGAGCAAATATTTCATTGCTGCTGTAGCTTCTACTTTTGTGGGAAATGCAATATAGGTGATAAATCCGCCCTCCCAGTGATTGGCGTTGCGGACACTGCTGATAGTCGCAACTCTCGGACTAAAGCGGTTCCAGTAAAAGTCGCTGTAGCCGATCGACTGTGTATTAACTTGGAGTTTGTTTGCCATTTGACTTAACTCCTATAACCTTGTGTGCGGGGTTGGCAGTACCAATTTACTGCTGTTACTATTATAGCAAATTATTTAGAAATTGGTAACTGTTGACTGTGGACTTTTGGCTGATGCCTAAAACCTCAATTCATATTCAGCAGTGACCCGATTGTCTCCTTGAAAATTACTGGAACTTCTGAGTAAAAGTTTATCGCTCAATCGATAGCGCACAGTAAATTCTGTCGGTTGATTTGCTGACAAAACTCGAATGATTGATGCTGAAATATTGCGCGTGATGTCAAACCCAACTTCTAAACCTAAGCCGAGAGAACCCGCACCCGAACTGGAACTAGCACTTTGTGCTTCGTTGCCTCTAATCCGAGTGGGAAATAAGCGAAATTCGCTCAATCCTGTGGCGTTTGTAACCGCAGATTGAAGGTTGTTCAATAAACCCGCACCAGCTAAATTTGCGATCGCCAGTGTACTGTCTCCCTGTCCCAAAGTCTCCACGAAACTGCCGCCTAACAGCGCTACAATCTCTATTTCCGATCGACTCGGAGAACTCCTCAACTCCAGATTTTCCCCCAACTGAGAAGCCCTTCCCTGCACTAACGCTTGAACTCGGACACTCCGCACATTGCCGAAACTTGTCGGTTCGTCTGCTATTTCAGAAGCTACAGATGTGCCGGGAATGCGGAACCGCGTTACTTCCTGCACCGAAGTTGCTAATCTCACATCCAGCGTCGGATCGAGTCCTTGTGTTGGTACAAAGGTAGCAGTCTGCGGGTATCCTCGATCGAGTCTAAACTGCGTCGTAAACAAATTCACCGACCCGGAAGTCAACCGAATCGTACCCTCCGGGCGAAGGTCATCTAAAGTTCCATTCACCGTCAAGCCCCCAGTCGCCTGAAAACTCAATATCGGCGCACTCGTTACCCGAATTCCCCGGCCCAAATTCAGCCGCAAATCGTTCAATCCAACTTCAAAGGAAGGGGAAGTCGGAGTCGCAGGAGAAGCAGAAACCTCAGTTGTAGGGGAATCAGAAACCTCAGTCGCAGCGGAAGGAGAAGATGTGGAAGCAGAATCAGAACCAGAAGAGGAAGAAGCTGAGTCAGTTGTGCCGCCGCCGGGACTCCGGAGAAATACTTCACCGTTGTACAGTTCAATATTACCGCTCAACTGCGGGCGCCTAGCCGTGCCCCTTGCTTGCACTTGACCGACAACGCCGCCGCTGTACAATCCTCTGAGGTTCACTGCCAACTTGTCGAGATTCACAGCCAGGGGATTATCCGCATCGACATCGCCCTCCGCGAAGGGCACAGACAGCGGAATTACACCCTGGGCCACAACTTGTCCCTGACTCAACTGTCCCCGAATTCCCTCTACCCGAATACGATCGCCCTCAAAGCGCACCGTCCCAGTCAGCCCTGTCAGCGGTTCTGGGAAGGCATTCGCACGGACAGTTGCATTTTCAAAATTCGCAATTCCTTGCGCTACCGGGTCTTGCAGCGTCCCTCCCACGCGAATTTGCACCTGTCCCTGGCCGCTGACCCACGCAACTTGCGGAGTCAATACATTAATAATTGCCAAACCTTCATTTTGCAAATTCGCCCTCAAATCAATTTGATTGCTATCAGCTTTCACCGCTGCAAACGGCAACTCAAAAGGCAAACTTCCCTGCACTTCAATTGGTTCGGTTTGAGTTACCAAAGCGCTGCCGCCAAAATTCAGGCGGGCGTTGCTGTAACTGAAACTGCCGTCGGCTTGTTTAATCGGTTCTCCGTTTAGCGTACCCTCAAGCAAACTCAATTCTCCGGTGGCTTGCGGGTTTTCCAAACTGCCGGCCAAATTCGCCCGCAAATTCAAATTTCCTGTGACATCCACAAAAGGCAATTCCACCAGTTTTGCCAACTCTTCCACGGGCACATTTTCTACCCGCAACTGCCCGGATTGAGATTTTTGCCCGAGTTGTCCCGAAAAGGCGATCGCACTTTTGCCCGATCGAATTTCCAAAGGCAAAACAGTTAAAATCCCGTCCTGAAAACTGCCTTCAAGGCTGAACGTTTCAGCGACATATTCTCCCCACTGCCAGTTATCACCTTTCACATTAAATTGAGCTTCCACACCCGTTTGCAAAGAACCGGCTACAGCAATTTCCGCACCAAAAGTGCCTTGCAATTGGGATAAGGGAGGCAATTTTTCTGATGCTTCCACTGCCTGCTGCTGCTGCAAAATTACTTCTATTTCTGCCAAGCGGCGCAACTGTTCGATTAGCGGGGCTTCTGGTTCTCCCACTGCTACAGTTTGCACGTCGCCACTGTCACCGTAAACGGGAGGTTTTATGCCTCTAGCCAAGTCGCCTAAATTGAAATATTGCAAAGCGGTTAAAACCTGCTGCAAATTGCCTTGCTGGACGTTAACTTTCCCGGCAAATTGCGGATTTGCGCCTGTTTGAACATTGCCAGAAATTAAGTATTGACCGCTGCCTTGGCGGAATATGCCATTTGTGAGAGTGGCGCTGCCGTTAGCGTAGCTGAATTCGGCTTGGAAACTGTCACCTTTAATGTAGCCGATCGCAGGTTGGGCGATCGCAATTTGTCCGCTTGCTTGCAAAGTCGCCGGATTTAACGGCAGCTTCCAACCAGGCACATTTACTTGTCCCGAAACCGTACCGGTTATCGGCCCCAAACCAGCCTCTTTCCCCGGCGATAGATTCAAAGCAGCCAGGGGAAAATCGCTTAAATTAACTCGCAAAGTTTCTCCCTCGGTTTGGCCGCTAGCCACAGATTCCCCGCGTTGAATTAAGAAAGATGTCGGCAGAAAAGATTGATTTAAAGCTACTTGAATTTTGTCGCTGGCGCCGGCCAAACGCAAATCTACACTTTTCCCAGCATCCGCATTCACACTCCCCGCCAATACCGGGTCAAAAGCGATTTGATTTACTGCTAAATCCCGAACTTCCACGTCGCCAACTAAGCTGAGGGCGGCGAGGGTTCCGGTGAGGCTGCCGGTAAAATCGACATTGCCGCGCAGGGGTGAGTTTTGCTGTGAGGAATTTTTGTCCGCAATTGCCGACAAAAATCCTAACTGTTCTGCTGGTAAGGCTTCCAGGTTAAAGTTGGCGAGTTTGACATCCAAATCTAAGTTGGAAATTGAGGGCCCTCCTTTACCTTCGAGTTCGACGTTAACAAAGCCGTTTGCTGTCAAACCGGGAGTTGTGGCGTTCTCAATTTCCACCCGTTTGCCGTCCCAATTAAATACTGCCTCAAAAGGTTGTTTCAAAAACGGCAATTCCGAGATGCGGAAACTTCCCCCAGCGCGAACTGTTTGTAGGGAACCGGCAATCGCGCCGGATAAATTGATATTGCCGTTAAACAGTCCTCCAAGCTGGGGGAGATTTTGGGTACTGGAGACTACCCCTCCGGTTTCCAAGCTTTGTCGCTGCGACTCAAAGGCTTGCTGGAAGCGACTTAGAGCAATTTGCTCGCCCTCGATTGACGCGCGCCAATTCCCCGATGCGGCGCTGCCTTTAGCATTGACAATTCCTCCGCCGTTGGCGAGTCTAATTTGTCCGTCGCCGTTGGCGGTGATGTTGTTGGCGGTTAGATTATCTACTGTTCCCAAAATGCGGACTTGGCCGTCGAGGGTTCCGTTAATTTCTGGCGGTAAATCCGCTGTCAGCAAACCAGTTTGTTTGAGGGTTTGTTCTAAATTACTGACGGCAATTCCGTTCGTTTCCAGCAATGCTTGCAAGTTGCCGTTTTCCAATTTTGCTGTAGTATCGATCGCCCCGAGTCGATCGACCACAATCACTCCTTCTCCGCTAGCATTAATTCCCTTCGCTGTCAAGTTATCCAAACTGCCCGCTGCTTGGAATTCGCCGTTAACTCTGCCGTCAAATCCTTTAGGCAAAGTCGCCGTTAGGGTAATGAGTTGGGTATTGCGGATTGTTTGTTCTAAGCGACTGAGAATAACTCGATCGGCATCGGCGAAAGCTTGCCAGCGTCTGTCTTCTAATTTACCTCTAAAAGCAAGAGTACCGTCCCCTATATTGAGTAGGCCGCTGCTGCTGACGCCTATCTCGGCGGCGGTTGAATTATCAAGACTGCCACTGGCTTGAATTTCATTGGATATTTGTCCGTCAAGCGATTGGAGATTTTGGATTTTGGATTTTAGATTGTTGATATTGGCGACTGTTTGGGGATTGTCAGCAGCGAAAGCTAAGCCAACATCTAACAGCGGCAATCCTAAATCTCCTAAGCGCCTGATGGAAGTGCGATCTGTTTCTGCTGTTCCCTGCCAGTTTCCCGCTACCAATTCTCCTTTTAAATTAACATTGCCGCCAGCAAGATTGAGTCTGCCGTTGCCGCTGGCATTGATGCTGCTAGCTGTCAAATTGTCAAGACTTCCCGATGCTGTAAATTGACTCGATAGCTGTCCGTCGATTGATTTTAGATTTTGGATTTTAGATTTTAGATTGGCAGATTGCTGATTTTCGGGATTGAATGCTGAAGCCACATCTAAAATCGGCAGTGTCAAATCTACTAAGCGGCTGATGTCAGTGCGATCGGTTTGTGCTGTTCCTTGCCAGTTTCCCGCTACCAATTCTCCGTTTAAATTGACATTGCTGTCGGCAAAATTGAGTCTACCGTTGCCACTAACATTGATTCCGCTAGCAGTCAAATTATCAACATTGCCCCCCACTCGAAATTCACCTGCTAGCTGCCCGCCGAGCGATTTTAGATTTTGGAGTTTAGATTCTAGATTCTCGCGATTGGCGGTCGTTTCCCGTGTTAAAAACGGCAAGCCAATGTCAATCAATTGATTGACAGCTACTTTTTCAGTGTTGCCAATAACTTGCCAGTTACCCGATTCGAGTTCACCATTAACATCAACAATACTGTCAGCAATATTCAGCGTTCCTTTGCCCGTCGCAGCGATCGCATTTAAACTCAAATCGTCCAAAGTTCCCGCAGCTTCGGCGGTTCCGCTGAACAAACCGGCTAGTTCAGGAGGCAAATTAAGGTCTGGCAGGGCTTGCTGCAAACTGTTCAGGGCTACGCGATCGCCCTCGATCAAAGCTTGCCACTGACGGCCTGTTAACGCAGCATCCACGTTAACGGAAGCGTCGCCAATTTTCACAACCGTATTTTGCAAATCCACCGAATTGCCTCCGGCTCGAATTTCGCCCGCAGCGGGGAAAGTCCCTTGCGGTGCTTGCCATTGAACTCTAGCTTGAATGTTGTCTAACGGGCCGAAAATTTGAGCTTTGGCGGAGACATTGCCAATTTGAACAGTAGCAGGAATCGGGAGATCGTAAATTTGGGTGATCGCATCGGCCGGCACGTTTTCAGCTTGGAGGTCAAACACCAAACCCGATCGCGAATTCTCACTTCCCAACCTGATATCGACTTCACCTTTCCCGCCAATTTTACCACCCGCCGCCGGCACTACCAAAATATCGCTCAAAGTCAATGCTAAAGAGGAAAACGGGGGAATAGAAGATTGAGAATTGGGAGTTGGGATTTGAGCCATTCTCCCGCGTTCCAATTTGAAATTAGTGCTAATATTGTTTAATTGCAGTCGATCGACTGTAGCGGGTTTTGTCGAGGCTATCACACCTGTCAGCACCGGCAGATCAACGGTTCCAGTTAGCTTGGCATCCGCCTTCACCTCCCCCGCAACAGCAACGGGCCATACTACTTTCTTCCCTAACTCTGTCTCCACCGCACTGACAACACTTGCGAAAGCCACTGGTTGCACGTTAGTTGTCAGATTGAAGCTAGCGTTCTCCACATTAAAATTAGTTCCAGTTGCAACTGTTCCTGCTATTCTAAGCGGAATTAGACCGTAATTAGCCGCCAGACTATCGACAATCACATTAGTTCCCTGAAACCGCAACTGACCGCTGCTATTTTGTATAATTTGTTTCAGCGGAGCGATACTCGCTTGCACTCCTCCAAAACTAGCGGTTCCGGTAATTCCCCATAGTTTATTGTCTCGCAATTGCACGGTTAAGTTGCCATTAGCAAGACCTTTTTGTAAATAAATGCCGGGAAGTTTGAGCAAGCGAGCGAGGTCGGGCAAAGGCAATTTTTGACCTTGCAACTGTACGTTAGTTTGAGCCGCAGGTAACATAGAATCAGCTTTAACTATAAAATTATCGCTATTAGTAAATTGACCGTTTAGTTCGTAGAGAACGCGCTGATTTTGGTCGCGAAATAGAGCGCTGCCATTTTTCACGCTTACAGAAATCGGAGCCGAAGTTTTCTGTCCGACTGCGGGACTCGGTACCAAAACTGCGACGGAATTTTCAGCTCGAAATGCTTCAACTTCTGTTTTAAATAAACCCGGAGATTTCTGCTCCGCAGTTGGAAGATTAACCCAGCGGCCTTTAGCATCCTGTTCGATATAAGCGTTGGCTTTAACTAAAGTAATATCTAATTTGAGAGTGCGGGTGAAGAGCAGTTGCAAAACCGAAAACTGCACTTTAACTGCTTCTGTAGAAACGTAATCCGGATCGGTAGGAGTTGCAGGTAAAGTCGATCGACCAAAGCGCAAAGTTGTCAGAGAAAATCCCTCCAAACGTCCGAGTTGCACGGGCCGCTTCAGCAACTGACTGACTTCAGTTTCCACCAAGGGAGCTAACTTTTCCCGCACCCACTGGTATCCTAGCGCCGCCCCAACCAAGGCGATAATGCCCAATCCCGTACCGCTAAGCAGCACCAGACGCCACCAGCGGCGGTGGGGACGGGGTGCGAGTTGATTTTTGTTATCGTCCGAGTTAGTCATGGGTGTTTCTCAGAAATCAGAGAATTCAGAAATTATAGGGAATCAGCCGATTTTAGACAGGTATAATCTCTGTGATTCGCCAGGGTGGCTTCTGCCTTTGGTAGACTCAAAAGTGAGGTAGGAAGTGCCGATCCCAGGATCGATCGCAGGCAAAAGGCACGCCCCCACTCCAGGGTAAACTCCAGAAACCTTTACCGAACTTAATCAAAACACGCAACACCACTTAAAACCAAGTCCTCCAACTCTCCCAAATCCTCTAGATTCCCCCCGCAGTGCAGGATCGGTGGTCAATCTAAAATCTAAAATTTCAAACCAAGTCGTCCAAATGCCCCAACTCTTTTCGATCCCGCCAGTGCAGGATCGGTGGTCAATCTAAAATCTAAAATATAAAATTTAAAATCGGTTGCCCGATCGCTTCTAAGATAAAAAAACGGTGGTTAAGAAGGTCTTTAAAACTTATGCGAGTGTTCGTCTTACTCTTCAATGCCCGCACCGAGAATGAGGGAATTCATACCATTCAACTCGGCGATCGCAACAAAGTTCTGATGTTTGAGTCAGAAGACGACGCCACCCGCTTTGGCGTGATGTTGGAAGCTCAGGATTTCCCGGAGCCCACTGTCGAGGCGATCGACGAGGAGGAAATTAAGGAGTTCTGCAACAGTGTTGATTATGATTGGGAACTTGTGCCCGCGGGCGCGCTGGCTATTCCCCCAGAAGACAATGTAACACAGACTCAGTGGCAGCCGGAGTCCGAGTCCGAGCCCGAGCCTGATTCTGAGGTTTCCCAAAACGAACTGGATTCTATTCGCCGCCGACTCGAAGGACTTTTGTAATAGTCATTAGTCATTAGTCATTAGTCAGCAGTTATGGGTAATGGGTAATGGGTAATGGGTAATGGGTAATTGCCTCTCTCTCGGAAGTAGATTTAGCCGATCGCCAGAACCGCAAATTTCGAGCCTTTGAGTCACGACTTCACCAAGCTCACCAGCGGGCAGGCAATGCTTACCCTATTTTGTACACCTAATGACTAATGATAACGACTAATGACAATGACAAATGACAAATGACAAATGACTAATCAAAAAATATGAAAAATTTAGAAGAAAGAGGGCATCTACTGACGGAACAGGTGAATGCCAACAGCGAGAATTTAGACCAACTCAGTTCGATCGAATTAGTGGACTTGTTCAACCGCGAAGACGCCCAAACCTTAAGCGCGATCGCCCGTGCCCGCGAACAGTTAGCCCAAGCGATCGACATTGCAGCCGAGTCTCTACGTCAAGGAGGTCGCCTGTTTTACGTCGGTGCGGGTACTTCCGGGCGCTTGGGGGTGCTGGATGCGGCTGAGTGTCCCCCCACCTTCTGTACGCCGCCAGAACTCGTACAGGGCATAATTGCCGGGGGTGCGGGGGCTTTGGTGCGGAGTTCGGAGGATTTGGAGGATCGGGCTGAGGATGGGGCTGAGGCGATCGCCCACCGTCACATTACCAACTTAGATGTGGTTGTCGGGATTACGGCTGGAGGTACGACGCCGTTTGTCGCGGGCGCTTTGCAGGCGGCGCGCCAGCGGGGGGCGAAGACTGTGTTTATGGCCTGCGTACCCGTCGAACAAGTGAATTTTGAGGCTGATGTTGATATTCGGTTGTTGGTTGGCCCGGAGGTAGTGGCGGGTTCGACGCGCTTGAAAGCCGGTACAGTCACAAAAATGGCTTTGAATATCCTTTCGACTGGGGTAATGGTGAAGCTGGGGAAGGTGTACGGCAATCGGATGGTTGATGTGGCGGTTACTAATAAGAAATTGCGCGATCGGGCTGTGCGGATGTTGCAGGATTTGACTGATTTAAGCCGGGAGGAGGCGGGTTTTTTGCTCGAAAAAAGTGGCAAGTCTGTAAAATTAGCTTTGATGATGCACTGGACTGGTTTGGAAAAGGAAGAGTGCGATCGAATTTTGGAAGAGTTTCAAGGAAATTTGCGATCGGCTGTGGCATCAATTAGTCATTAGTCAGTCATTAGTCATTAGACCTCTCCAAAAAAGGAGATCAAACCCTTGCACTGTCTGGGCAAAAACTTAATTTCTGGAGAGGTCTATTTGTCATTAGTCATCTGTCATTAGTCATTTGCAATATCGATTCAAAAAATTGTGAAATCTCTTCAGTGGATCTGATGTGATAAACACTTTTGGTATTTTGAGCGCGATCGACATACTCGCGATATCTGGGAGTCAAATACTTGTGACACAACCAAAGAGCGCGGTAACTATTAATTGAACTCTTCAATATCGGACTGTTTTCAGGCCAGCCTTCTGGCGGTATAAAGCTACCTGAAATCAGCCGTTTAGTCACCCACCAAAAATGCACGTATAACGGTAAATCGACAAAAACCAGACTATCCGCCTCATAGAGTCGCAGCCAGAGGGTTTCCCTGCAACCAAACCCGTCAATAATCCATCGATCGGTCGCCAGAATTTTCTCATGGGTATGCTTGTATTCTTCATAGTTCACCTCAGCGCCCCCAGATTGATATTGAATCTTATCCAAGATGTAAAGTGGCAAACCAGTGATTTCCGATAATCTCTTGCTGAGAGTTGATTTACCGCCTCCAGCGTTACCAAACACCGCTACTTTTTTCATAATTTACTTTTTAGTAATTTAGTTATTAGTCATTAGTCATTAGTTATCAGTAGCGGACTAAAAGCTAAAGGTATATCTAATTTATAGGTTTCAAAAAACTCAATTTCGGTGATTTTTGGCGCAGATCATTGACGTTTTTGAGAAAGGCTATTAGGGTCAGTATATATATTTGTTGTTTGGCGATCGCTTGGATATTTTATCAGACAAGCGATCGCGGCCCGGTATTGTCGATCGATTTGTAAAATATCGGTAAAATCTAAGGCGATCGCTCCTTAGTTAAAAAAGCCGTTTCTGAAGCCAACGCACCTAGTACGAGACTGCTGGATACTCTACCCACTTTGAAATTTCAAACCCAGTCCTATGCAACCAAAGCCTAACCTTAACCTATACTCATCCTTGGGCCATCTCCCCTGGCTTAAAAAAAGCTACACTGCCAAAATTATGGTGGTTGCATTTTTAGGCACGCACGTTCCTTTGCTAACCTTAATGGTCTGGTTTCTTACCTCAAACGCTTACTCTGTAGAGACATCAGTCCGGGTTCTGCTGATTGCTCTGCTGGCGACATTAGCGGGTACGGCAGTAACGCTTTCTACGCTACGCTACCTCCTGGTTCCGGTAATCTTAACCTCGGAGGCTCTACAAAACTACCTCGATACAAGAACATTGCCGAAATTACCCACAGAGTTTACTGATGAAGTCGGTACGCTGATGGCAAATTCCTCACAAACGCTTTACAAACTAGATGAATTGATTCATTACATTACCCACTACGATGAACTGACTGGATTGCCAAATCGTGACTTATTCTGCGATCGCCTGAATCAAACCCGATCTCAAAATGACTCACCCTTGGTCGCAGTGCTGGTATTGGGTATCGATGATTTCACAGGGATGCGCCATGCGTTGGAGCCTGGGATATCCGACTTACTAATTAGAGCCGTTTCCCAGCGGGTGGTACAGTGCATGGATCGGTCAGATGTCTTGGCGCGTTTGGGCGACGGTGAGTTTGCGATCGCTCGCAGCGAACTCCCCTCGCTGGAGAGTGTGGTCAAGCTATCCCAACTGCTGCTGAGTACGCTAGCAAAACCTTTCTCTGTGGAGGGCAACCAGATCCACCTTACCGCCAGTCTTGGCATTGCATTGAACCATTTAGAAAATACCAATTCTGCAGAGCAACTTCTTCAGCAAGCTCACTTCGCACTTCATCAGGCAAAGCAGCAAGGGCGCAGTCACTATCAGTTTTATTCACCAGAAATGAACCTTCAGTTACAGGAGCGACTGGCCCTAGAAAATAGCCTGCGCGGAGCGCTGGAGCGTCACGAACTACTGGTTTACTATCAACCGCTGATCGACCTGCACACCGGACAGGTAACAGCAACGGAGGCGCTGGTTCGCTGGCAGCATTCTACAGAGGGTTTGGTCTCTCCGGCAAAATTTATTCCGATCGCCGAAGCCAATGGCGAGATCGTGCCCATTGGTGAATGGATCTTGCGAACGGCTTGCGCTCAAACCCGTAGCTGGCAACTGGCTGGGCTGCCAGCGCTGCGGATTTCGGTGAATCTGTCGGCTCGACAATTTGAGCAGGCGAATCTGGTTGAGATGGTTGGCCAAATTTTGGCAGAGACGGAACTCGAAGCTGCGTATTTAGAACTGGAAGTGACTGAAACTGCCTTGATGACTGACATTGAGCGATCGGTCAAAACCTTAACGCAACTGCGAGAACTTGGCGTGTCCCTCGCCCTAGACGACTTTGGCACAGGTTATTCTTCCCTCAACTACCTGCAACGGTTTCCGGTTAATATGCTCAAGATCGATCGATCCTTTGTCCAAGATGTACTGTCTAACCCGGACAGCGCCACCATTACTGATGCGATCATTGCTCTGGCAAAAAGTCTGCGGTTAACGATCACCGCAGAAGGGATTGAAACCAAGGAGCAGCGTGACTACCTGCAAGCGCGAGGCTGCGATGAAGGTCAAGGGTTTTACTTCAGTCGCCCTGCTAACGCTGACACCATCGCCAAACTGCTAAACGAGTCGTTTCAGTCTGATCCAGCATCTATCGCTGCTTTATAAAACTTATCTAAACTTACCTAAAGCCATCTTTAGATACAATTCGGAGTTTACTTCCTACGCTGTTGGGTAGACGGCTAATCCCAAGATAAGTAGGCTATCCCCCTCCAGCCGAGGGTTCCCAGTTTAAAATGTTGATGCTGGCGTTGAAATCACGATCTAAAGATCTGCCACAAGCAGGACAGTCAAAAGTCCGAATGCTTAGTGGCATATCTTTTTTAGTGCCACAATTAGAACAAGTTTTAGTGCTGGGGAACCATTGGTCTACCAGCACCAAATTTGCCCCATACATTTTGCACTTATAATCGAGTTGGCGTTTGAATTCGTAAAACCCTAGATCCGATATTGCCCCGGCTAACTTGTGATTCGCCATCATTCCTTGAAGGTTCAAGTTTTCAATCTTAATTAGCTTAAAAGTTTGGGCTAAATAAGTTGTTAGCTTGTGAAGGAAATCTAAACGAATACGAGCTATCCGTGCATGGAGCCGACGGATTTTATGGTAGGTTTTGCGCTGATTTTGGGAGCCTCTTACCTGTTTTGATGCTTTGCGTTGCAATTTAGCAAGTTTGGTTTTCGCTTGCTTTAACGGCTTTGGCGCATCAAAGACCTGCTGATTTGACAGCGTGGCAAAAGAATTAATGCCTACATCGATTCCTACAGAGCTTTCAGATTGTTGAACTGGCAAACGTTCGGCATCAACGCAAAAGGAAACAAACCAACGACTTCCTTCTTTTGAAATCGTAAAAGTTTGAGACACATAACCACATTCCAGGGCTTCGTAGAGACGAAAAATTCCCAAGGTAGGAATTTTTATTGTGTTGCCAGCGTTTAGCAAAACTTTGCCGTTCGACGAATCGACTGTGAAAGATTGACCGTCTCGGCGGCTAGCAAATTTTGGATGACCTGCTTTTCCAGAGCGATACCGACTAAAAGCATCTTTCAAGTCAATTAAAGCATTTTGGTAGACTCGACTAGATAATTGGTTCATCCAACCAAATTCAGGCTGTTTCTTGACGTAGTTGGTGAGAACTTTTTTAACTTCGTCGATCACCTTTGAATCGGTGAATTTCCCCTCGTTATATATTTTAGTCCGCAAGCTTAACCCAAAGTTAAATACTAAGCGCCGGAATCCTGCGTGTTTTGCCATCAAAGTCGCTTCGTTGTTATTCAGTTTGAGCGCTCGTTTGACAGCAAACACAAAACTTCCTCTCAATGATTAACTATGGAGAATTTTAGCAAACTATTTGGCACTTAAGTATTGCTCCAAGAAGTCGGGAATCTGGGTAGGTTGTTTTTTAGGCGTTGACAAAAACAGAAGATGTAAGCTGACTTTGACTGACACCCTGCACGATTCCCAAATAATTACTGCCAGACTTAATCGCCGTAGAAGCGACGCTTGCGCCTCCATCCAACTGCAAACTCACAGCTTCAAAAGTCAAGTTTGCAAATCCGATACCGTCCGTCAAACCAATTCTATCTCCAGCCCCCAAATCGACAATTACATCGGCACTAATTAAAGTAGCCGAAGCAGACAAACCTCCTGCTAAGATAAAGGTATCATTTCCAGCGCCGCCGGTCAAAATATCTTGCCCGCGATCGCCCGCCAACAAATCGTCACCGTTACCGCCCATCAAGACATCATCTTCTTTGCCACCGCGAATAGTATTGTTACCGTCAGATCCGATTAGTCGATCGTTATCGTTGTTGCCGCTGATAAAATCATTGCCAACACCGCCATCAATCAAATCGGATTCTTTGCCGCCGGATAAGCTGTCATTGCCTCCTGCGCCATTAATTGTATCCGCACCTTGCATTCCATTAATGCTATCAGCACCTTCTCCCCCCATGATATTGTCTTTGCCGGAAAGGGCAAAAATTGGCAATCCCGCAGCATTTGTCGGTATTTGAATATCGGCACTATCTGATAGGAAATAATTGCCGTCGCTGGCTGTATTTTTGGGTGCTGTCGTCGGGCTGCCGTCCCCTGTAGCATTGGGTATTGGCGAAGTAATCGATACCAATGTGTTGGGAGTAGGTGTGGGAGTAGGCGTGGGAGTAGGTGTCGGTGTCGGTGCGGGATTGACACTACCGTCAAGAGAAGTCGCAAAAACTTGCGTCCAATAGTGATTGAAATTTTCTGTGCCAGTATCGTCGGCTAAGAAATAGTAACCAATCCCAATTTCTTTGAGATTGGGGTTAAGAATGTTAGTCCGGTGGCCGCTGCTGTTCATCCAAGAGGATACAACTTGTTCGGGTGTAGAAGATCCCGCAGCGATGTTTTCTGCTGCCGCTGAGAATTGATAGCCCGTTGTAGTAATGCGACTGGTGAATGACGAACCATCTTTTCCGGTATGCGAAAAGAAGTCTTGCAGTGCCATGTTTTGGCTGTGATTTTCCGCCGCATTTAGTAACTGAGTATTTAAGGTTAGCGGCGACAAACCTAATTTACTGCGTTCTAAGTTGGTAAGTTCTAAAACTCTATAAATAAAGTTTTGATTGGTTGAAGTTGGTGCTACTTGAGAGGCCGATCGCTCTCCTGTAAAAATGTCCAAGGACTGAGAACCGGAATTTTGTAGTTCAAGCATGGGGATGATCGAGAGTTTTAAGACATGGTTTTGCTGGTAGATGGCTTACCGTCTTAACGATAGTTTCCCCGATCAGTAGCTAGCTGGGCAACATTAAATACTTGTATTAATCCCTGCCGCTGCTTTATCTATCTTGATTATAGCTGTTCTCAAAGTGCGGATGTCAAGATCCCGGCTCTGGTTGGGAAAGCGAAGAGTACGCTCGAATTTAAGGAGAGTTTCAAAGGAATTTGCGATCGCCCGTGGCATCAATACAATTTTAGATTTTAGATTTTAGATTTTTCCTGATTAGTAAGGTTTGCGCTACGCACCCAGCCCGCTGGCTGGCTGGCTAGAAACCCGGTTTCTACGAGTTTTGCAGAGAGGAACGACAAATATAGGAAGAAACCGGGTTTCTGAATTCTGTGTGCGATCGCGAACAGAGTTTTTAGTAGAATCCTCACAAAAAAATCTCAATAAATTCAAAATTCACAACCGCGCAGGGTTGTTCGCGATCGCCAAAGCAATCTCAAGATTTCAAACTATTTTCTTGTCCTGCTTTAGCCTCCAGAGCAACTTGTTCAACCTCATCTTTGGCGAGATTTTCCAAAGCCGCCTCTGCTTCTTTACCGCCCAACCGCCCCAGAGCTTGGGCGACTCTGTAACGGATCTGCCAATCTGCATTGGAAGCGTAGGGAAGCAGCAGCGGCAGCGCCCGTTTATCTCCCAATTCACCTAATGCGCTGATGGCAATGGTTTGGATCAATTCGTTTTCAGAAGTGAGGGCATTTTCTAACATGGGAAAGGCTTTCGGATCTCCCATTTCTCCCAAAGCCGCGACGATGCTCAGTTGCACCAGCCATTCAGAGGTACTGCTATAAACTTGCTGCAAATCTTCTAAAGCATCGGTTAATTTCAATGCGCCCAAAGCATCGGCTGCTGCTGCTTGCACGTCGGGTTCGGGGTCGTTGTTCAGGCTGTTTCGCAGTACCTCTAAAGCGTTCGGCAGATTCTGCGTACCGAGGGTTGATATCTGGCTGACTGCTGCGTAGCGAACCCGGACGTTTTTGTCGCCGATCGCAATTTGAATGAGTTTATAGGCGATCGCGGGTTCTAGTTGCCGCAGTTGGTTGACTGCTCGCAGTCTTTCGCCAAAATCCTCGGAATTCAGCAATTGTTCGACAGACTCAGGGGTAATGCTCATCGGATTTTAGATTTTAGATTTTAGATTTTAGATTTGGTAATTGGCCATTGCCAAAAATTCGCAGATTGAAAGAGCGATCGGCTCGTTTTCTGATACAGTCCTGGAACTGCAAAAGTTAATTAAGACTCGGCCGCCATCGCTCGAATAATATCTCCCCTAGTGAGGATGCCGATTACTTTGCCCGCAGCATCGACTACTGGCAATCGGTGGATGCTGCGATCGTGCATTAGTTTTGCAGCTTCTGGGAGAGATTTGTCGGGATCGATGGTAACTGGCTCTTTACTCATCGCTTCTCCTACTGTTTGCCCTAAAGCCTTGTGGAGTTCTCGCTCATAACGACCTGGATTTTCTAGGTAAATCACGCTGTCGAGCACCATGATATAAGCGGGGGGAGTTACGCCGGTTTCGCGCCACATCAAGTCGGTTTCGGAGATGACTCCTACCAACAAGTCATTCTCATCTACGACGGGAAGACCGCTAATGCGTCGATCGGCTAAAATTTTAATCGCTTCGTTCAAGGGCATTTCTGGTCGCGCCAAAATCGGCTCGCGGCTCATTACATCGGCTACTGTTTTTGGCATGATTAGCGGTTGATTGAGTTGTTGCTCTAAATCGATCATATAGGCAAAGCGTGACACAGACTGAAGAAAGGCAACTCTGCTGAAAGGATTGGTTTGAAGGTAGTAAAGAAGGAAAAAGTTTGAATGCCAGAATTTTGCTGTTTTTTTCGATCGCACTATAAAATTCGGCCGTTTGCCTCCCTCTGGCGAGCGATCAACCTGCCAAGATTGTTAAGATATATTAAAGAGCAGATAAATCCTTACCAATGCCAGAATCTCCAACCTCAGAACCAGGCTCCCAACCAGAAGCGCGCTGTGTATTGGTTTGCCAGTATCTATCTTGCCTGAAAAATGGTTCAGCAGCAGTGCTAGCTGCTTTTGAAGCTCAACAAGTTGCAGGGGTGAAAGTTGAGGCTACTAGCTGTCAGGGACAGTGCACCACTGGCCCGACTGTACGAGTTACCCCGGACGAAATTTGGTATTGTCGAGTTAAACCGAGTGATGTACTGTTAATTGTGGAAGAGCACTTCAAAGAGGGAAAACCTGTAGAGGCGCTGTTCAATCCGAGAATTCATGCGCGTTATTATTATTAATATTGACTTGATTCGGTGAAACTTCCAAGCTCTGGCGCATCTAATTTTAATAGTTATTGTTAAGGAACTGGCACTTTGAAAATCCAAGGAATTGCGCTTAGTTTGTTAGTCCTAGTTCTGGGGCGTCCGTCGGCGGTTACTGCTCAAACGTCGGCGGTTTCTGGGGATATTTGTCCTGGGGAATTGGGAGCGCAAGTAGATGCGATCGCCAACCGTCCCGAATTTAGTCGATCGCGCTGGGGCATTTTGATTCAACCTCTATCTTCTACTGCTACTCTCTACAGCCGCGACGCCCAAAAATATTTTATTCCAGCATCAAATGTCAAGCTGCTAACCACAGCCGCTGCTTTGCAGAAACTCGGTGCTGATTTTCGGATTAAGACATCGGTTTACAGCGGCGAAAATGGAAGTTTGTACGTTGCCGGCAGGGGAGATCCGAGCATTGCTGAGGCTCAGTTGAAATCTTTGGCGCAGCAGTTGAAGCAGCGGGGAATCAGTCAAGTTAACCAGTTGATTGGCGATGACAGCTATTTTCAAGGCAGTGCAGTTAATCCGAATTGGGAATGGGAAGACGCCCAAGCGGGTTACGGAGCGCCCATTAACAGTTTAATTTTCAATCAAAACGCGATCGACCTTCTTTTGTCCCCACAGGCTCTGGGGCAACCTCTGAAAGTTACTTTTGCCGAAGCAAAGCTGGCAAATCAGTGGCAACTTCAGAACAATACTGTTACCGTCGCTCAAAACGAATCCGAGTTTATTGAAGTTGGCCGGGAGTTCGATCGACCTATAATTCGAGTTAGCGGACAGTTGAAAGTTGGTGGCGAACCTGAATCAGCTTATGTCGCAGTTGTCAACCCCGCTAATAATTTTTTGCAGTATTTTCAACAAGCCCTGGCGACTGAGGGAATTCCTGTTAAACAGAGTTTAGTTGCATCGGCTTCTCGCAATTTAAATCAAGAATTAGCAACCGTTGAATCGCCCCCGATGGCGGAATTGGTGAGAGAAACTAATCGCGAAAGCAACAATCTTTATGCAGAAGTTTTATTGAGATTGCTGGGAAAAGTTACAGACAAGATGCCCCAGCAGCAAGAGGATACAGGGGCAATAGGTTTGAAAGAGTTAAAAACCGCTTTAACTCAATTAGGAGTAAATCCAAACAGCTACATATTAGCCGACGGTTCGGGACTTTCCCGCCACAATTTAATTAGCCCAGAAGCCTTGGTGGAAACTTTGAGATTGATGGCTAATTCACCTGCTGCATCGATTTACCGCCAGTCACTGTCGATCGCTGGCGAGAGCGGCACTTTGAAAAATCGTTTTAATATTACACCAAACCGCGTAATTTTGCAAGGAAAAACAGGAACTATGAGTGGAGTTTCGGCGCTGTCGGGATATATCGAAGTTCCGAATTACGAGCCGCTGGTGTTTAGCATTATCGTCAATCAATCTGACCTATCGCCTGCAAAAATGCGATCGGCAACTGACGAAATTGTGCTATTATTGAATCGCCTGCGCCGCTGTTAAAACAACAGATTTAAGGTGACAAAGTTAAGCTCAGTAGTTACACCTAAAAAACAGGACACCCCCAAACCATACAAGTTTTAAGTTTCATTAGATTGCAGCGGCGGGGATCGAAAAGCAGCTACAATAAAAGTAGAAAAATTAAAACCATTGGGCCGTTTCAGCCTGCTATCAGTCGGCGGGTTCTTTACTTCCCGAAAATAAGTCTAACTTTCCAACTATGAATTCTTTCGATTCCGAACAGCAACACATCTTTGTCGAAACCAATAACATCCGCCTGCACTGCGTTTCTCAAGGAGAAGGCGAGCTCGTTCTCCTCCTGCATGGGTTTCCAGAGTTTTGGTACTCTTGGCGTCATCAAATCCCTGCTTTAGCGCGTCATTTCAAGGTGGTAGTGCCGGATTTGCGGGGCTACAACGATTCCGACAAGCCGGAAAGCGGCTATGATTTAGATACGCTGAGCGCGGATATTCGCGGTTTGATTGCGAGCCTCGGTTATACAAAAGCTCACGTTGTAGGTCATGATTGGGGAGGGGCGATTGCGTGGCACTTAGCTCAAAAATTCCCCGAACAACTCAACCGCTTGGCAATTTTAAACGCTCCGCACCCGCAGCGATTCGTGCAGGAAATGGCGAGCAATTTAGATCAAATCCGCCGCAGTTGGTACGTTTTGGCGTTTCAGGTTCCCGGCATTCCCGAATGGTTGATCCGGCAAAACTTGAAAGATTTTGTACACAATGTTTTCCAAGGACAAGCTGTTCGCAAAGGAGCTTTTAGCGCTGAGGAAACTAAGATTTATCAGACTGCTTTAGAAAAGCCGGGAGTATTAGCCGCCTCTATCAATTATTACCGCCAGATGTTTCATCCGCAGAGGCTTTGGAATTTGGGGCAGAAATTAGAACCTGTGACAGTGCCTACTTTGGTGCTTTGGGGAGAAGAAGATGCGTTTTTGAGCCACAAACTTGTAGAAGGTTTAGACAGATTAATTACGGCTCCGTTTAAGTTGAAATTAGTTCCTCACTGTGGTCACTGGATTCAGCAGGAAGCGCCGCAAACGGTGAATCGAGAATTGCTGAGTTTTCTGAGAAATTCTTCTCCTTCTTTGGCTTTGGCATAGAAAGTTTTAAACATTGCAAATTAAAACCCGGTTTTACAGCTAAACCGGGTTTTCATCTGTCTAGGGATAGGTTTTTTTTAGGGTGCGTCGTGCCTAGAGTTTCTGGATTACCAGAGAATTAAAGCTAGCTGACGCACCCTACTTATTGATCAGTCCCAGAGCAAATTTTCTTGGATCAGCAGTGCAATCATCGCAGTTCTGGAACAAACACCGAGTTTGATAAAAATCCGCCTTACGTAAGTAGCAACCGTCCAGTGACTGATATTTAAATTTTTGGCAATACATTTGTTGGGCAGCCCTTGGGCTACTAATTGCGCGATCGCTCTTTCCCGTGGACTCAGGCTAATTTCCGGTTTGTAACTTGTGCTTTGCATACTTTTGCAATGAGGTAACGAGTTAAAATCTAATCAATTAAGGGTAGAATTCCGAGTTTTTCTCGAACTTCACATAAAGGAGTTTCCCAATCAGATGCAACGTCCCAATTAATTAACTGAGTGGCTAATTTTCCGTGTTTTAAGCCTTTGATAATTTGTCCGATCGCGCATTTGCCGCTAATCAGTCCAACTAACACTAAAATCGCACAAGAAGGGCGAAATACTTGAGCGCGAGTAAACGCTTGAAGTATCAATTCATCTTCTGTTGAAGCTGAAAGACCAGTCAGAACGTGCCACACGTCGTGGTTTCGCTGAATCCAGTCTCCCGATGCGATCGGCTCAAAGCCTTGTTCGTCTAGAAATCGCGCCACTTCGCACCCTAATGTTCCTGCTGGCAGTTGGCGCAATTTTGCCAAGTCTATTTCAAAATGTCGATCGCTCTCAATTTGAGGATTAATTGTTTGAGCCATCTTTAATATAACTCCTAATTGACCGTCAGCCATAATTTATTCTCCCTTCAACAATGATTTAAGTTTCGAGCAAATTAATTTTTGTTTGTCAAGTTCATTTTTGCGCTGAATCAAGACGACTTTTTTTACCGACTCAGCTTAAAAATCGTACTTTCTATCAAAGCAATCGGCTATCAGGAGCTTTTACATTTCTTTACAAACCTTCTTAGATGTGAAATTTGCTATCTGTAAAAATCACCCTAGTCTTTGGAATCCCAACTTGACCCACCGGGAGGTATCCGTAAAATCCACACTATTTAGCGGTCATTGGAACCCCTTTACTTACGTATATAAATTTATTCTGCTGCTAATTATTGGAACTTGCAATGAGGCAGAAGTGGAAGCTTGCAGGCATCGTGATGCAGGTGCATACAAGTGAAGAGAGTTGAAGCAAGCTGAAGCAAGGTGAAGTTATGCAGAGTTGATGTTTCGGAATTACGCCGTAGTGCCAATCCCCCGTAGTTGCCGAATTTGTCGTGGCAATCATGGGCGATTGCCCGTATGTCGTTAGAATGTCGCTCAAATGAGTGTCACTCATTTGAGCGACTGGTCAAGCATTTCCACCAACAGCTACAAATAAAGTAGAGATTCATACAAGGTGTTGCTGTGAAAAAACTTTCCATTTTGTTATCCACAGGAGTTGTGTCATTGATTTGGTGCGGTGCTGCTAGCGCTACGACTTATGTTAATCCTAACGGTAAAACTACTTTAAACTTGTCAGAAAAAGGGAACAATCGCAGAGGTTTTTACTTGACCAAAGTAGGCAATCGGGAATTTTTGGGCAATATTCAAATTACCCGTTCCGAAGGAGCAGCCGGCTCTTACTATTACAATGGGACTTTCAAAGACAGTGCGACCGGCCCTGGCAGAAAAATTGTTTGTTCTGGAGATATTGCCATTGTCAGGCGTCAAGTTGGAAGAAGCAGCCAATTGGGAGCCGAAGTTACTTGGAAGGTGAAAGCAGGAGAAAATTGTCCTTCTATTGGCCAGACATTTAAAGTAAATTTAGTCGAACCTTTACCGCGTCCTAATGCAAGTGGCGACTATACTTCTAGCAATTCTAATACTTGGTTGACTGAAACTGCTGGTTCTGCAACTTGGCCTGCTTGGCGAGTCACGTCGCGAGATGGAGAACTCAACTGCCGTAAGACGCCAAACGGAGCCATTCAACAAGTTTACCGCGCGGATAGAGATACAATTGCTGCTGAACTCAGGGGAGTAAATGCGATTACGATGACGAACGGTCAACCCTGGTTGCGGACAAGACAAAACTGTTATGTGCGCGCTAATTCTCAATACGTTCAGCCAGTTTCTATGCCTGAATAAGTTATCGTAAGTAGGGAGCATCTCAATGAAAGCAGCCAAGCTAGAAATTGGAGTTTTGAGGCAAGAGGCAGAAGGAAGGAGCCAGAAGAAGTATTTTTACAAATATGAGATGCTCCCAGTTCTGCTGTCAGAGCCACGCGGCTTACCAAAAGACATGAATCCAGTTTACAAGGAGTATTTTGAAAACAATTCTGTTGGGATAAGTTGTTCTGGATTTAAATTGTATGTCAAAAAACAATAAAACTCCTGTGGGGAGTAGGGGTTGGGCGTCCCGCCCGCCTCGAATATGCAATTTAAATAAAAAGTCCGCGTTATTTTGTGGCTTCACTACTAAACAATGGATCACTGCATAACAATTGCCATGCAAAGGAGTACCCTCTCATCCCTGTTTATCCTGCAAAACTTACATAGCGTGACAAAAGTTACGCTCGCCCGTTAAATAGAAACTCGCTATCGTCATAAAATTAAAATTAAACTGCTCAAAGAATCGCCGACTTTCCTGTTAAACAAAAACGCCGCACCATAGCTAAGCAGGCGAAGGAGGATGTCAATCAGAATAGTGGTATCGACAAGAGATAATCGTTAGAGACCCGTCATCCACAGCATAAACTAATCGATTCGTATCATCAATTCGCCGCGACCCAAAACCAGCCAGATTCTCCCTCAGTGGTTCTGGCTTTCCGATCCCCTCAAACGGCAATCGGATTGTTGCCTCAATTAGCTTGTTAATTCGTTTTAACGTTTTCTTGTCTTGCCCTTGCCAATATAAATAATCGCCCCAAGCCTCATCCGTCCATGCTAACTTTCTAGTCATCCAACAAATTTCGCTCTACCACTTTCCCCTGCTTAAACTGAGCAATAGAACGCTCCAAATGGGCAGCATTGGCGGGAGATTTGAGTAAATGAACTGTTTCCAGCAAACTATTAAAGAACTCTAGCGACATCACCACGGCATCTTCCGCATCCCGTCTAGTGATTATGGTATAGTCCGTATCTTCCACTACTCTGTCTAAAACAGCCTTGAGGTTATTTCTCGCTTCGCTAAAAGAAACAATATTCATGTACTTGACACTTGTACTACTTACTGTACAAGTATAGCAATCCGCAATATATTCGGCAATCCCGATCTCATATCATGTCGGGTCAATTTACTGGTTCTATGGCTGGAGCCTGGGAACCGATACCTAGAGGAAAAGCCGAAGCCGAGCGAAAATTAAATTCGAGGCTCGCTTGTCGCTGTTGAGCGTTACTTTCGTTCTTTGCGAAAGTAACGAGTAAAACGAATAAACCAGTAAATTCGATCGCGCCGAAGCATAATTTACTGGTTTTACTGGTTCCTTTCGCTGTGTTACTGGTTTACTGGTTTACTGGCTGTGCCTCTTAACCCGTGTAAGCGACAAGCGAGCCGAAGCCGAGCGAAAATTAAATTCGAGGCTCGCTTGTCGCTGTTGAGCGTTACTTTCGCTCCAGCTTGGTAACAAGTAAAACGAGTAAACAACCCGTAAACGAGTAATAATTGAGGACTAAAAAAATTAGATTTCTTCGTCCAAAACTTCTACATCATCTACATCATCTACATCATCTACATCATCTACCTCATCTACATCATCTACCTCAATAGGAGCGACAGAATTAGCAGAAACTAGAGCACCAGTCTCAAGTTTCTTTTTAACTAGCTCCTCAATTTCATTTTTGAAATCGATGTTTTTCTCCATGTGCTGGATCACTTTGTCTCGTCCTTGAGCTATGTTCTCTCCGTTGTAGCTATACCAAGAACCTTTTTTGATAATTACTCCCATTTCGTCGGCCAAGTCAGTCAGACAGCCTAAAGTAGAAATGCCTTTGCCAAATACAATGTCAAATTCGGCAATACGGAAAGGCGGAGCAACTTTATTTTTAGCAACTTTAACTTTCGTGCGGTTGCCGTATTCTTCTGTACCTTTTTTCAAGCTTTGAATGCGGCGAATGTCAAGCCGCACACTGGCGTAGAATTTGAGTGCGTTGCCGCCGGTTGTTGTTTCGGGGTTGCCGTAAGTTATGCCGATTTTCTGCCGCAATTGGTTGAGGAAGATGACGGTACAGCCAGATTTGCCGATATTGCCGGTGATTTTCCGCAAAGCTTGACTCATCAATCGGGCTTGCAAACCCATGTGAGAGTCGCCCATGTCGCCTTCGATTTCGGCGCGGGGGACGAGGGCGGCTACGGAGTCAATTACTACGATATCGACGGCGACGGAACGCACGAGTTGATCGACAATTTCTAGGGCCATTTCGCCGGTATCCGGCTGGGAAACTAAGAGATTTTCAATATCGACGCCTAAAGCGGAGGCGTAGGTGGGATCGAGGGCGTGTTCGGCATCGACGAAGGCTGCGATACCGCCGGATTTTTGGACTTCGGCGATCGCGTGGAGGGCTAGAGTGGTTTTACCGGAACTTTCCGGGCCGTAAATTTCAATAACTCGGCCTTTTGGCAAACCGCCGCCCAAAGCAATGTCCAGTGTCAGGGCTCCGGTGGGAATGGTTTCTACCCTCATGCGAGTGGAGTCTCCCAATCGGACGATCGCCCCTTTGCCAAAGCTGCGCTCGATTTGGGAGAGTACGGAAGTTAGAGCTTTTTGCTTTTCTGAGTTTTCAGTGGAAGTTTTTATAGACGCTTCTTTTTTTGCCATTTGCGGTACGCGGGTAGACCCCTTGCGGAGCTTGTTGATTAACTGTACAACACGTATGTTAGCAGTTATTTTTGGGGTCTGGAGGTTCTGGGAGGATCTGGTTGAAGATTCTGGATTTTGGGGAGGGTTCAGCCTCAGCCAGCTTTCAGCAGGCTCTGATGTAGAAGTATTCGGCATCCGGCAGAGGGTAGAATTATTGTCTGTTAGGGGATGTAGTTAGTATCGATCGCTCTTGGAGTGAGGTTTACGATGATCTACAGTTCCAAATTCCGTGAAGCGTAGCTATCCCGGAGGGAATCGCCACAATTAGGACAAGCATGGGATCTACAACACATCAAGACACATCTATTAATACCAAAAATTCCCGCTGGCTGATGAACTTATTGGCGATCGGCATTTTATTAGGTATCGGATTTCGGTTTTTTGAGATCGATCGCAAACTGTACTGGCACGACGAAGCTTACACATCAATCCGCGCCGCTGGTTTCACCCGCCAAGAAATCGACGACGAACTATTCCAAAACCGGATTGTTCCGGCACCAGAATTGCAAAAATATCAGCGGATTAAACCGGGAAGTACAGAAGCCGAAACAATTCGTTCTTTAGCACTAGAAGACCCGCAGCATCCGCCTTTATACTTTCTCATGGCTCGTTGGTGGATGCAGCAATTTGGCAGTTCTCTAACAGCATCCCGCAGTTTGCCAGCACTATTGAGTTTGCTGTCGTTGCCTTTGATGTACGTGTTAGCTCAGGAACTTTTCGCCTCGAATTTGGCCGCGTTATTAGCAACAGCACTTTTGGCTTTATCTCCCTTTGACATCTTGTTTGCTCAGACAGCAAGGCAGTACAGTTTGCTGACAGCCACAGTTATTGGCAGCAGTTGGCTGCTGCTGAGAGCAGTGCGGTTGCGGGGTTGGCAAGATTGGGTATTTTACTCGCTGGCGATCGCCCTTGGTTTCTACACTCATCCTTTCTTCAGTTTAACACTCATCGGACACGGAGTTTTTATAATTGCTTACTGGTTGTTTGTCAAAAAAACCAAATTGCCAGGTCATGTAACTAATTCCCAATTTTTTTTAGCAGTAACAGCAGCTTTAATATTGTATCTTCCTTGGATTTACGTGCTGGCGACCAACCTGGGACGAGCATCAGCTACGACAGATTGGACGCGAGTATCTCCGGGTTGGCTGTATCTTCTCAAATTGTGGACGCTCAGCTTTACAGCCTTATTTTTTGACTTCGACTTCGGGTTTGATAATATCTGGACTTATCTGCTGAGATTGCCATTTGGGCTGTTAATTGCGGCAGCCCTTTACAAAATCTGCCGTCGGGCTAGCACTTCAACTTGGCTGTTTATTTTAACATCAATTTTTGTACCTTTTTTGATCCTGGCGTTACCGGATATAATCCTAGGCGGCAAACGTTCGGCCGTCAGCCGCTATCTGATTTCCTGCTTTCCGGGAGTTCAGCTAGCAGTTGCTTACTTGCTCGCCAGTAACGTGAAAACTCAGCAGCGGTTTTGGCAAGTCATTTTAGCCTTGGTATTTACAGCAAGTGTAGCCTCCTGTACAGTTAGCGCTTTTTCTGATACTTGGTGGAGCAAAGACTTGAGCTATTTTAATGCTGAAGTTGCGAAAATTATTAACAAAGAGGCGATAGCTAATCGGTCGATTAAAGATACAATTGTAATTAGCGATCGCGGCAACGATTTTACGAACATGGGAGATTTGCTGTCTCTGAGTTATTTGCTCGACAAAGACGTGCGGCTGATGCTGATGAGTCAGTCGCCAGAAATCGAGATGCTGAACAAATATTCGGCTCCCCTGGTGTTCCGCCCTTCGGAAAAATTGCGATCGGCACTCAAGCAAAATCAACGCCGCTTAGAGCCGATATTGGAATATGCCAGACTTTTTAGAGTGCGGCGAGCTTCTTAGAGCAGATGGACAGAAATGGACGAGCGTCCCCGGTAGGGTGCGTCAGTCAATTTTAGATTTTAGATTTTAGATTTTAGATTTATTCCACAGATGAATCTGGGAGGTTAAACTTTGGTCTAAAATTTTTGGAGATTCACGACAGGAGTAGGTGGCATGGTATCGGTTTTTGGGTGGGGGCAGAAAAAACTGTTTGAATTGCCTCAAATATTTGGCAGGACGCACCTTAAATCACTATTTGGGCATTTTTGTCAATATTCCCGGTAAAGTGCGTCAGACAAAAAAACTGTGTCAGTTGTCTCAAGTATTGGGGCTGACACACCCGACATCATCAGCAATAATTATTTGAATACTTAGGATAAAACGCAATGCAAGAGTTAAATAAATCATCTTCCGAATCCGCACAGAAGTTTCGCAATCTTCAGACAGAATTACGCGAACGTTGGCGAGCGATAGAAGAATTCGACAGCGGAGATTGTGACATTATTATCATTCCTTCTCTCAGCTTAGATCAGCAAGAAATGCAGAAAGTTGAGGGTGCTTACCACTACGAAGAGCGGCATTTATTTTCATTGATTCGCCTGCGAAATCCGCGCACGCGCTTAATTTACATTACCTCCGAGCCCTTACACCCGATGATTGTGGATTATTACCTGCAATTGCTGCCGGGAATTCCGTTTTCTCACGCGCGCGATCGGCTTTTGCTATTCAGTGCTTACGACGCTTCTGCCAAATCCCTCACCCAGAAAATTTTAGATCGTCCCCGCTTGATGGAGCGCATTCGTCAAGCAGTGCGGCCGACAAAATCTTATATGGTTTGTTATAACTCAACGCCCTTAGAACGCGAGTTATCTGTTAAATTGGGGATTCCTTTGTGGGCCAGCGATCCCGATCTGTTATACTGGGGAACAAAAAGCGGTAGCAGGCAAATTTTTAAAGAATGTGGCGTGCCTTATCCTGACGGTTCCGAGTTGGTTTGGAATGCGGAAGATTTAGCGGAAGCTGCGGCAGAGTTGTGGGGACGGCAGCCGCATTTGCAACGGATCGTAATTAAGTTAAATGAAGGTTTTTCGGGGGAAGGAAATGCCATTTTAGATCTGAAGCCCCTCGCAGGTAAAGCGCCTACAGAAAGAGCGAAGGCAATTGGCGATCACTTCCATAATTTGCGCTTTCAAGCAACGGGCGAAACCTGGGAAAATTTTAGCAGCCGCATTCCCGAATTAGGGGCAATTGCCGAAGCATTTATCGAAGGAGAAGAAAAGTTCTCGCCCAGCGTTCAAGGCAGAATTGTCCCCAGTGGCGAAGTAGAAATTCTCTCAACCCACGACCAAATTTTAGGAGGCCCAGACGGTCAAATTTTCTTGGGTTGCCAATTTCCGGCAGACGAATCTTATCGAATAGCGTTGCAGGAATTGGCATGGAAAGTTGGGCAAAACTTAGCTAAAAAAGGGGCTTTAGAGAGATTTGGAGTAGATTTTCTCGCGGTAAAGCAATCCGATGGGAAATGGGATATTCAAGCAATAGAAATTAACTTGCGGAAAGGAGGCACAACTCATCCGTTTATGGCTTTGAAGCTGTTAACAAACGGTCGGTACGAGCGTAGTACCGGATTATTTTACAGCCAGCAGGGTCGTCCGAAATATTATGTCGCTTCGGACAATTTGAAAAAAGAGCGTTATCGGGGGTTATTACCGAACGATTTGATGGATATTATTGCTGACAATCAACTGCACTTTGACAGCGGTACAGAGACGGGCAGTGTGTTTCATTTAATGGGTTGTTTGTCGGAGTTTGGCAAATTGGGAGTGACGAGTATCGGCAATTCGCCGCAACAAGCTGAGGAGATGTATAACAAAGTTGTGAAAGTTCTCGATCGCGAAACCTCCTACTAAATCTCATTTAACCATTAATTATTTGGTCGTGGAAAATGGCTAATAGCTAATTGGTACTTTAAACTGACAACCGCAGATTTTAATCTGCGGGTTGCGGGTTGTAGCTAATTTTTAGCGGGATAAATGGGCGTGGGATCGATCGAACCTGTGCGGTTGAGTGGCCAAAAACGGACGATCGCCCTACCGATGATATTTTGCTTGGGTACAAAGCCCCAGTAATGACTGTCACAGCTTGCGTTGCGGTTGTCGCCGAGCACCAAGTAAGAATTTGGAGCTACAACTTCAGGCCCGTAGGGATACTGCGGAATTTCTTCAATATATTTTTCCTGTAGCGGCTGCTTGTTAATAAAAACTTTTCCCTCTCTGACTTCCACAGTGTCCCCTGGAAGCCCGATCACTCGCTTGATATAGGCATCTTTGATCGGTGGCGGCTGTCCCGTGCACAAACTAGCCTGGTCTGGAGGCATAAATACGATAATATCTCCTCGCTGGGGCTCTTGGAATCGATAGCTTACCTTATCTATAATTAATCGATCGTTAATTTGTAAGGTTGGGAGCATTGAGCCGGTGGGAATGTAGCGTGCTTCGGCAACCAGGGTGCGGATACCAAAGGCTAAAAATGCTGCTAAGCCGATCGTCTTAATTCCTTCGATCCAAGGATTTTCGGTGTCTTGCGGAGGTTTTTCGTCGGCTGACTTGTCTAGACGAGTCATAGGGTATTGTAGTGACTGAGCTGGATACGAATTATAAACTTAATAATGCTTCCATGCTAGCACGCTGTTTACTCAATTAAGGATATCTTATGACTCCCCAATCAAGTTTGTTAATCCGTCGCGCTCGCATTCTTTTGCCCAATGGTGAGTTTTTGGTAGGAGATGTGCAAATCTGCGATCGCAAAATTGTCAAGGTTGCTGCTGAAATTGTCGAATCTGGCGATCGAGAAATAGATGCGAAAGGCTTAACTCTGTTACCCGGAGTAATTGATCCCCAGGTACACTTCCGGGAACCGGGTTTAGAACACAAGGAAGACTTGTTTACCGCTAGCTGTGCTTGCGCTAAAGGCGGCGTGACATCGTTTCTCGAAATGCCGAATACGCGACCCCTGACTACAACCCAAGCTGCCTTAGATGATAAACTAAGTCGCGCTGCCGAGAAGTGTTTGGTGAATTACGGCTTTTTTATTGGTGCAACGCCGGAGAATTTGCCGGATTTGTTGAATGCGAATCCGACTCCGGGAATTAAGGTGTTTATGGGTTCGATGCACGGGCAGTTGTTGGTGGATGGAGAAGCAACTTTAGAGGCGATTTTTGCTGCAGGCGATCGACTAATTGCCGTGCACGCAGAAGACCAAGCTAGAATCAACCAGAGGCGTCAGGAATTTGCCGGGATTTCCGATGTTGCAGTGCACTCCCAAATTCAAGACAATCAAGCAGCTTTATTGGCAACTCAACTAGCAGTAAAACTTTCTAATAAATATCAGCGCCGACTGCACATTCTGCACCTTTCAACGGGGGATGAAGCTGAGTTTTTGCGCCAGGAAAAACCGAGTTGGGTGACAGCAGAAGTTACGCCGCAGCATTTGTTGTTAAATACCAGCGCCTATCAAAAAATTGGCAGTTTAGCTCAGATGAATCCGCCTTTGCGCGAACCCCGCGATAACGAAATACTTTGGCAAGCTTTACTCGACGGCGTAATTGATTTTATCGCCACCGACCACGCGCCGCACACATTAGCAGAAAAAGCTCAAGAATATCCAAATACGCCGTCAGGAATGCCGGGAGTCGAAACTTCTTTGCCTTTGATGCTGACGCAAGCAGTAGAGGGAAGATGTACAGTTGCTCAAGTTGCTAATTGGATGTCGGCTGCAGTTGCTAAGGCTTATAAGATTCCGAACAAAGGGGCGATTGCTCCGGGTTTTGACGCCGATTTAGTCTTAGTTGATTTGGAGAAATACCGCCAGGTGGTCGGCGCAGAGATGGCGAGCAAGTGCGGCTGGAGTTCCTTTGAAGGTTGGAGTTTGACTGGATGGCCTGTGGTCACGGTTGTGGGAGGAAAAGTTGTTTTTGATAATGGTAAATTGGATACAAATGTGAGGGGAGAAGCATTGACATTTGACGCTGAGTAAGCCTGAATTTAACTCAAGTGTTATAATTGGGTATTCCCGATCGCAAAGGCGATATTACCCATGCTTCTCCAAGAACTAGAAACACAACTCCTGGCCTTAACTCCGACTGAGAAAGCTGAAGTGATCCGGCTTTTAACCCAAAGTATAAACAATAGTTGGCCAGGAATTACCAAAACTCCCGACGTGTGTGGTGGCGATGCTTGCATTGCCAAAACTAGACTTCCCGTTTGGCTGTTCGTGAGTTTGCGCCGTCAAGGTTCAAGTGATGCTGAACTTCTACAATTTTATCCCCAGTTGAATGCTGCAAACTTAGTAAATGTCTGGACTTATGCTGAGGCTAACTCCAAAGAAATTGAAACAGCACTCCGAGAAGAAGCAGCAGCAATGATGCAGGAAGTATAATTTATGGCACGTCTGTATGCAGATGAACAGTTCCCGTTTTCTGTTGTGGCATTGCTGCGAAATTTCGGTCACGATGCCCTGACTATTCAAGAGGTAGGAAATGCCGGAGATGATGACCCCGAAGTATTAGCCTTTGCTGTGAATAACGATCGGGCGGTTATGACGCAAAATCGTCGGCATTTCATTCTCTTGCACACTCAACAACCACATCATGCTGGTATTATCGTGTGTACAGACGATAAAAATCTAGAAAGGTTGGCAACACGCATCAATGATGCTATTGCTGGTGAAGAAAGTTTGAGAGGCAAATTGATTCGTGTCAACGGTCCGCAGTAAGTTCGCGCTGAGAGGTTGCACTATTCTCTCTTAACAGGCTTTCCGGCCTGTTCCACAAAGAGTGAATTTTCTTCTTGTGGAACAGGCCGGAAAGCCTGTTCAGAAAAGGCTGAGTGAGAATGGTGCAACATCTAAATTCAATCGCCTTTTCTCAAATTTACCATTGCCAATCCAATAAGTCGCCATTACCAATTACTTCGACTTGCCGCCCGTTATCTAGATAACTCAAAGAAATTTGCAAATAATTTTCGGGTTTGTACTGCAATCTTTCCGCCCATTCGATCGCCACAATTCCCAAATCCATTTCTAAGCCGTCCCAATAACTTTCTAAGTGCAAAGCCTCCGCTTCTTCGGGTTCCAGTCGATACAAATCTAGATGATACAGCGGAACTCGCCCTGTAAAATACTCGTTAATTAGCGTGAAAGTAGGACTTTCGATCGAGTCTGAGATTCCTAAACCTTCAGCTATACCTTGAACCAAGGTAGTCTTGCCCGCACCTAAATCTCCTTGTAATAAGATTACAGTGCCAGCGGGGAGCGATCGACCTAACGCAACACCAAACTTTTGCGTAGCCTCAGAATCGGGAAGCAAAGTTTTCATTTCAATAATTAGTCATTTGTTATTTGTTATTTGTTATTTGTTACTCGCTTGCGGCTGGTAATAACCAATAACCAATAACATGAGTCAACAGTCAACAGTCAGCAGTCACCAGCTTAAATGTTCTGGGCGCGGCCGTACCAACGCAGCAACATCCCCGCCAACCTTTGAGAATTGTGGCGAATTAAACCCGTATTTTCATCTTCATCCATCACATTTGCGATGACAATTCGCCGCCCCAATTGCGTTACTGCTTCCCGATCAAGTACAACCGGATAAGAATTCTCCTGAGAATAGCGGATCAAAGCCTTTGCAGAAGGGACTTTTCCTTGAACTACTACAGCATCGAACAGCGGCCGGCCGCAAGCGCGGTCGATCGCCCGAATGTGGTCTGCAACACTGTATCCGTCAGTTTCCCCTGGCTGAGTCATAATATTGCACACATAAATGCGCGGAACTTCGCTATTGGCGATCGCATCAGCAATTTCTGGCACCAACAAATTCGGAATGACACTCGTATAAAGACTCCCCGGCCCAATAATGATAAAATCCGCTTCCCGAAGTGCTTGGGCCACCTTTGGTAACGCCGGAGGATTAGCAGGAGTGCAGCCAATTCTGAGGATTTTTCCGTTAGCTTTTGTAATGCTGGACTCCCCCTCAATCCTGCGGCCGTCAGCCAGTTCTGCCCACAAAGAAACGTCGCTCAGAGTAGCCGGCAGCACCTCTCCCCTCACTGCTAAAACTTTAGAACTCGCGGCGATCGCCTGTTCCAAATCTCCAGCAATATCGCTCATCGCCGTCAAAAACAAATTCCCAAAACTGTGACCCACCAAACCGTCACCAGCCCGGAAACGATATTGAAATAACTCAGTCAATAACTTTTCCTCATCTGCCAAAGCAGCCAAACAATTGCGAATGTCTCCCGGCGGCAATACCCCAATTTCCCGCCGCAGCCGCCCGGAAGACCCCCCATCATCGGCCACCGTGACAATAGCAGTGATTTTGGCACTGTAATCCTTCAATCCCCTGAGCAAGTTAGAAAGACCCGTACCGCCCCCAATTGCCACAATTTTCGGGCCGCGGTGCAAGCGGCGGTGGTTGAGGAGTCGATCGACCAATTCCTCATTCCCTTCCGGCATCAACACTTGAGTAATAGAGTTCAAACTGCGAGTTTGCCCCCACAGAATTAACAAAATCCCGCCAGCAATGATGATCGGCCCCGACACGTAATTGGGAATAACTTCCGCAATCCACGCCAAAAAATTTCTCAACAATTGCAATAAGAAGAAAATGGGAGTCATCCCAGTCCAAATCGCTAAACCCAAAGTGGCAAGCACTACACCGCTGGCACTAATCAGCAGCCACCGTTTCACTAACAGTCCGGGGGCTAACCACTTAAACCACTGGTGAACTCGCCCGTTCCGCAAAGAAGGGGGGTAAGGATTTCTGGATTGGGCAAAAACCTGCTTGGCTTTAGCCAAGACGCGGAGGGCTTTAGGAAGTGAACTAATTGACATGGTTAATTAGTCTTAAGGGTATTGGAACAGCTCGAGCTGACAAATTTACAATACAAGAGAGTTTTGATTCTGGCAGTCAATTTAAGTCATTAGTCAATTAAAGTCATTAGTCATTAGTCATTAGTCATTAGCTAGACTGATGACTGACAACTTATTGATAACATCTTATGGTTGAGCCACTAATCGAACTCAAGGGGGTAAGTAAGTCCTTCGGCCAGAACCCGATCCTCGATCGAGTCGATCTGAGGATTTATCGGGGAGAGGCCCTGGCAATTATTGGCCCTTCGGGGACGGGGAAATCTACTATTTTGCGGATAATTGCGGGTTTGTTGGCCCCGGATGCCGGTGAGGTTTTCGTTCAGGGACAGCGCAGGGTCGGATGGGTAGACGACGTGGCAGATCCGATCGGAATTGGGATGGTGTTTCAGCAAGCGGCTTTGTTTGATTCGCTGACGGTGGAGGAGAATGTCGGTTTTTTACTTTACCAGCATTCTAAGCTGCCGCGCCGCCGCATTCGGGAATTGGTGGAGGAAAAGTTGGAGATGGTGGGTTTGCCGCGAATTGGCGAACGCTATCCGGCGCAGTTGTCTGGGGGAATGAGGAAGCGGGTAAGTTTTGCCCGCGCTATCATGGCGAATCCTGATAATGACAGGGATAATCCAGAGGTGTTGCTGTACGACGAACCGACGGCGGGTTTAGATCCGATCGCTTCGACGGTAATTGAAGATTTAATCCGCGACTTGCAGGCTGCCCAAGGTGTTTGCAGCACTTATGCGATCGTCACTCACCAAGACAGTACCATCCGCCGCACTGCCGATCGCATCGTATTTCTCTATCGAGGCAAAGTGCAATGGGAGGGAACTGTCAGCGATATTGCATCAACAGATAATTTACTGATCCGACAATTTTTTAGTGGCAGTGTTACTGGGCCAATTCAAGTGATTGGATAGTCAATTGTCAATTGTCAGTTGTCAGTTGTCCGTGGTCAGTAGGCCGTGGTTAATTGTTTGTCTTGTTGGGAGATAGTATATGTCACAAACAAACTTTCAGAAGTTAGATGTTTATAAATTATCTGAAAAATTAGCTGATGAAATTTGGAATATTGTTATAAAATGGGACGCACTAGCAAAAGATACTGTCGGCAAGCAAATTATTCGATCTGCTGATAGTATTGGTGCTAATATTGCGGAAGGAGATGGTCGAGGTAGCTATCAGGATCATCGGCGATTTATCAAGATCGCCAGAGGCTCTTTATATGAAACCAAGCACTGGTTGAGACGGGATTATACTAGGCAACTACTAACAAGTACGCAAGTAGAAACACTCAAGCCAATTATTGATGAACTGTCGCCCCGGCTAAACGCCTATCTAAAATCTATAGGCAACACATCAGAAAAAAATTAACAACTGCCAACTATCAACTATCAACTGCCAACTATCAACTGCCAACTGCCAACTGCCAACTCCCAACTGCCAAAGGAGGTAATATGCAATCGCGAACTGTAAGAGAAGGTTCTGTCGGGTTCTTAATTTTAGTAGGAATCGGTTTATTTGGGGGCTTAGTGCTCTGGCTGCGGGGCGTGCAGCTAGGGAACCGCAGCTACAAATTCGCCGTAGAATTTGCCAGCGCCCAAGGAATGCAAATAGGCACGCCCATAAGGTATCGTGGGGTTGCAGTCGGTAAAATTACCGCTCTCAAACCGGGTTCCAACGGCGTAGACGTGACCCTGGAAATTGCCCCCGGTACTTTAGTGATTCCCAGGGATGTTACGATCGAAGCGAATAAATCGGGTTTAATTGGCGAATCGTCGATCGACATTACCCCCAACTCGATTTTGCCAGAATCGTTACTTACCGCCAATCCCGTTAGTGCTGACTGTCCCTCGGAGATAATCTGCCAAAATGCGCGCTTAAAAGGTCAAGCAGGAGTCACTATTGACGAACTTATTCGATCCACAGTTCGCCTAGCTAATTTCTACACCGACCCCGCGCTGTTCAACAATATTAAATCCCTCGCCGAAAATACAGCCAACACAGCTAAAGGTGCAGCTAAACTCACTCAAGATTTATCAAATTTAACTCAAACTGCCCAAGCCGAAATAAAAAACTTGAATCAAGCTGTCAGAGGAGACATTGGGAGCTTAAATCAATCTCTCAAAACCGAAATAGCGAGTTTAAATCAATCATTAAAGGGGGAAGCCAGCAGTTTAAATCAATCATTAAAGGGAGAAGCAAGCACCTTAAATCAATCCCTCAAGACGGAAATATCAGCAGTCGCCGCTGATGTTTCTAAAGTAGCAGCTACGGCGGACACTTCCACAAAAGCCGTATCTGCTGCTGCGATAAATTCTGCTAATTCAGTAACTCAAGCAGCCAATCAAGTTACATTAACAGCCAACCAACTCAATTCTTTAGTAACAACCAACCGCGCCAGTTTAGTCTCAACTCTGAATAACATCAATCAAAGCAGTCAGGAACTGCGGGTAGCTGTCAGCAGTTTGAGTCCTACAATTAATCGACTCAACCAAGGACAATTGCTGAACAATTTAGAAGTTTTATCAGCGAATGCTGCCCAAGCTTCTGGTAGTTTGCGAGATTTATCCAGCCAGGTAAACAATCCCGCAACATTGCTATTATTGCAGCAAACTCTAGATTCTGCACGAGCTACATTTCAGAACGTGCAAAAAATTACTTCCGACGTGGATGATTTGACGGGAGATCCGGCTTTCCGCAACAACATTCGCAGGTTGTTCAACGGATTAGGAGGCTTGTTGGGTTCGACAGAACAACTGCGACAACAAGTTAAAGTGACTCAAACATTAGCTCCCCTTTCTGAGAAAGTAAATGCGAGTACACCTGCCAGAAATTCATCAGTACAGCCGGGATTTCCCAGCTTACACAAACAGCCAAAAGTGCCTGTTATACCTTCTCAAACTGCCAGGTCAGCAGAACCAGTGGCTCCCGAAAATACCCCTTAAAACAGGGTATTATTGAATAACCGCCATTGCAAGATTCGCGACTTCCTCTAGTTAGTAACGTGGGCAATACGCACCCCGATTACAGCTAGTTAGTAAGGTGCGCCTTTCGCACCCGGCCTTAAAGTTATTGTCCAAATCCTATTAACAAAAAACTCTTTCTATCGAAACAAGGAAAACCAATGACGCAAACATTATCGAAACCGGACGCAACCAAAACCAAGTATACTATAACTTGGGAAAAATTGCCAGATGACTTTAAATTACCCGACGATCCTGTGGAAAACATCGACCAACCACTTTTAGCCGCGGCCCTCCGAGAAGCCTTGGATCTCGCAGGATTTATCCTAGCTTCAATGCTAATAGCTTCCAATTTTGGGCTCTGTGCCAAAGTTAACGACAAAACAGTAGTAAAAGCCCCTGATTGGGTGTACGTTCCCTCGGTATTGCCAGCAGGACCTGGAGAAGTTCGCCGCAGTTATACGCGCAATGCTGAGGGAGAAGTACCTGCGGTAGTGATGGAATTTTTATCGGAGACTGACGGTACTGAATATTCAAATAAACCGACATATCCTTACGGAAAATGGCGGTTTTATGAGCGAATTTTGCAAGTACCGATTTATGTAATTTTTGAACCGAAATCGGGAGTATTGGAAGTGTACAGACTCTCGACTTCTGGAGAATACGAATTGCAAGAACCGGATGCTAATCAGCGATTCTGGATAGAATCAATGGGTTTATTTCTGGGGGTTTGGGAAGGTGAAAAATCTCAGAGAACGGGTTATTGGTTGCGCTGGTGGGATGAGAATGGCAATTTGCTGCTGTGGGGTGCCGAACGGGTGGCACAGGAACGCCAGCGCGCCGAAGAGGAACGCCAGCGCGCCGAAGAGGAACGCCAGAGGGCCGATCGACTAATGGCATACTTGAGAAGCCAAGGCATCGATCCTGATGGCATTTGAAGGTGTGGGAGGTCGATCGGCCTTTCGGCCCTTAATCCAATCCCATTTTGATTGCACAATCGAGTCAGCAAGGGCGTTTTAGATTAAAAATAACCACAATTAAGGAGCGATCGGCATGACTGCAACAACATTAGAAGAAAAATTAGATCGGCTTTCTGATGAATTAGCCTCAGCACTAGAAGCGGAACGCCAGCGTGCTCCTGAACTCACATCTTTGCTACCGCGTTACCGAGATCGGTTTGGCGAAATGCCAGAGAGTAACGGCTAAAAAGTAAGGGTGCGATCGCGCTTCATCGATCTCGATCGCCCGCGTGTTATTGTCACCTAAATATCCTTGACAAATCTTAGATTTTGTGTGGGGGCTAGAATTGGTTTCAAATTTTAAATGGCGAAGGGCGATCGTTTTGCGATCGAACTTGGGCAATCTAGAGATAGGTGCGAGTGCCAGTGCCGGGAAAACAGCGACGCCAAGAGTTACCAATGGAAAGTACACAGAAAAAATCTAGTGATAGTCGGGTTCATCGGAGCGATCGAATTAAGCAGATTTTTGCTTTAGTATCAATGGTTGGCTTTGCTGGTTCGGCAATTTTTGGTATGGTGAGTCTGTTCGGCAGCGGTTTGAGCAGCCAGCACCAACAAAAACCGGCGACTGCGGCAGTTTCTCAGGAATCTTTGCTAGCGACGCAGGAACGGGGATATGAAACGGTTTTGCAGCGGGAACCCCAGAATCAGACGGCTCTGGAGGGGTTGGCAAATGTGCGGTTGCAGATGAATAATGAGAAAGGGGCGATCGAGCCTTTGGAGAAGTTGGTGAAGCTATATCCCGACAGAGCTGATTATAAGGCGCTGTTGGGGCAGGTGAAGGGGAAGTAGTAGGGCGATCGGTCAATTTCTTTATTAAGATAGATTAAAAATCATTAAATTAAATGTAGCTTCCTAATTAAAATACCCGACTTAGTTTCACAAAAGGATCGAATATGGGCATAGTACGCATGGGGCCACCAATAGAAATCATCTCCCAACTAAAAGAAGCTTACGGGATTAATAATTTTATTGAAACAGGAACTTATCAAGGTCATACAGCATACTGGGCAAGCCAAGTATTTGAACAAGTTTTTACAATTGAGTATTCTCAAGACCTTTATCAAAAAGTTACCGAAAAATACGGTCATATCAAAAACATAGACTTTTTGTACGGTGATACCAGAAACCTTCTTGATAATACAGTATCACAACTTCAAAGCCCAAGTTTATTCTGGATAGACGCTCATTGGAGCGGAGGGCAAACCTATGGAGAAATCGATGAGTGTCCCTTACTCGCAGAAATCGAAATAATCAACCGCTCCGACTGCGAACACTTTATTTTTATTGATGATGCCCGATTGTTTTTATCTCCTCCACCTCCGCCCCATTCACCTCAACATTGGCCGGATATTAGCGCCGTCCTAAATTTGTTGAATTCAGGAAAAAACAGCAGGCATATTGTAATTATTGATGATGTTATTATTGCTGTTCCGGCGCGGGCAAAAGAACTAATTGTTCAGTATTGCCAAGATTTGCTCAAAACTTTAGGCAATACAGGCAGCGGGAAACAGGAACAAAATCATCAAAGCACTGGGGTGTCTGCTAATAATATCAATCAGGTAGAGTCTATCAATAACTATGAATTAAAGATTATAGAAAATTTTATTGCTTCCGGTAATGTGGTTTTCGATATTGGCGCAAACATAGGTAGCTGGACAAATCAAGTATTAAACATATGCCCCGACGTTAAAATCCATTTGTTTGAGCCAGCACCGCCGATATATCAAACACTTCTACAAAACCTCGCTGAACCGATTAAAACAGGTCAACTCGTGTTAAACAACTTGGCAATAGCACACCAGCAGGAAATCAGGGAATTTTATTATTACGATAAATTTTCTGGATGGAGTACATTTCACCGCCGATTTGAAATCGAAAAACAATATAATATTCAGTCGCCTCAGCCATTTCAGATTTTAACAGCTACCCTTGATGATTATGTCCAAGCAAGGGGCATAAAGCGAATAAATTTCTTAAAAATTGATACAGAAGGCGGCGAACTAGAAGTCCTTCACGGAGCAACTAACCTCTTACAAAAAGGCAAAGTAGATTATATTCAGTTTGAGTATGGTGGAACATTTGTCGATGCCAACATCACATTAAAACAAGTCTTCGAGCATTTACAAAAATTTCGTTATACAATCTTTAAAATACGACCCAATGCTTTACAACCCTTACCCGAGTTTTTACCAGAATATGAGAATTACGAGTATAGCAACTTTTTAGCGGTGAACGAGAGGTTCACAGCTTTGATTTTGAGTCAAGCACCAAATCTGCTCGATTTGCAGCAGCTTTGCGGAAAACATTCTGTTACACCGCGCGGGATTATTCACATTGGGGCACACGAAGGCAAGGAAATTGCAAGATACCGAGCAATGGGGGTGCAAAGGGTACTGTTTGTTGAAGCCAATCCTGCTGTCTTTGAACGTTTGAAAACGAATATAGCGGGTTTTCCTCACGTGCTAGCGGTGAATTGTGCAGTTAGCAACATCAACGGCACAAGCACATTGTATGTAACTTCTATGGATCAAAGCAGTTCTATCTTACCATTGAAGGATCATCAAAAGTTTTATCCAGAAATCAAGGAAGTTGAGCGTGTAGTTGTGGAGTCGAGAACTCTGGATACACTTCTAGAAGAACTTCAAATTAATCCCGCAGATTTTAATATATTAAACATTGACATTCAAGGTGCAGAGCTGTTGGCTTTGCAGGGAGCAACCAACGTTCTCAGACACATAGAAGCAATAAACACGGAAGTTAATTATGAAGAACTCTATGAAGGCTGCGCTTTAATTGACGAAATTGATGATTTTCTGGAGAGGTGCGGTTTCGATCGCGTAGCAACGACAACACCGTTCCATCCATCTTGGGGCGATGCGTTTTATGTGAAAAAGCCCGCAGTCACAATGTCCACGCTGGGTAGAAACGGACGGTTTGCCAATCAAATATTTCAGTATGCCTTCTTGAAAATCTATGCCAAAGAACATAACTTGAAAGTAGAGACGCCAGCTTGGATTGGTCAATATCTCTTTGGTTGCAAGGATTCGCCCATTTCTCAAGAGTTACCCGTAGTTACCGAACCCACCAATAAATTGTCAGCAGCTCGCATCCCTAATGCGAAAGAAATATTTAAAAGTGTGAACTTTTGGGGTTATTTTCAATATCACACAAAGTATTACAAACCGCACCAAGAGTATTTTCGCTCCCTGTTCAAACCTGTACGGGAAATAGAAACGAAAATGAAGGAAGCGATCGCTCGTCTGCGATCGCGCGGCAAAACGATCGTCGGTTTGCATTTGCGGCGGGGAGATTATGGCTACAGCGATTTCTTCATCGCACCGAGCGAATGGTACAGAGAATGGCTAAAAGGTTTGTGGGAAACTCTGGATGAACCAATACTATTTATTGCCAGCGATGAACCGGAAAAAGTTTTAAGGGATTTTGAGGAGTATAATCCCATCACGGCAAAAGATTTAGGTTTGGAGTTACCGGAAGCAGAATTTTATCCAGATTTTTATTTATTGAGCCAGTGCGATATCACAGCAATTTCAAATAGCTCATTTTCCTTTGCAGCTTGTATGCTCAACGAAAAAGGCAAATTTTTCTTTCGTCCGCACTTGTCTGCCCAAAAACTCATTCCTTTCGATCCGTGGAATAGCGAACCAATTTTGCGGAATGTCAACGTTATCGGCTCTACTAACGAAATTAACCCCGAATTAATAACAACTGCGAAAACAATTAATCTTGACTTGATTGAAGAAACGATCCAGAAATTAAACCTCAGAGAACTTAATTTAATCATTTTCCCAAATTGGCATCAGCCAGAAGAGTATCTCTCTGACGAGTTGTCAGGAGTCATCAAAGCTGTTTTGGGTCATCGCGATCGCGATCGCATCACTCTACTGATAGACAGTAGCGAGATTGATGAAGAGGATGCTAACCTTATTTTGTGCAATGTTACCATGACTTTGCTGCTGGAAGAGGATTTAGATGTTGGCGAGGTGCCGGAAATTACCTTAATCGGACAGATGAGCGAAATACAATGGGAAATTCTCTGGCCCAGTCTCCGGGCTCGCATTGTATTAGAGCAAGAAAATAAACAGATGGCACACAGAGCAGGTAACTTACCGCATTGTAAAATAGAAAACTTCGCCCATATCAAATTATAAAAACTAAGTTTAAGCGGGTGCAACTATGAACAATAATGTTTTTCAATCGTCGTTCAACAGGATAATTCCACCTGAGATTAAAAATGATGGATTTTATCGGGCAATTCAAAGGATTGTTCAGAACGAAGATATTAAAACTGTCTTAGAAATTGGCTCGTCATCGGGAGAAGGAAGTACAGAAGCATTGGTGACAGGGATTCGGCCAAATCCGAACAACCCAACGCTATTCTGTATAGAAATTTCACTACCTCGCTTTGCGGAACTAAAAAAGAGATATGCTAATGATGATTTTGTCAAGTGCTACAACGTCTCTACTGTTTCTTTAGAAGAATTTCCCGAGGAAGAAGAAGTTATTAACTTCTACAACAACATTAATACAGGTTTAAGAGGTTACCCACTCGCACAGGTAATAGATTGGCTGCGAGATAATATAAAATATGTTGAAGAATCCGGGGTTGAGCAGAACGGCATCAAAAAAATAAAGCAAGAAAATAACATCGATATTTTTGATGTAGTGATAATAGACGGCTCTGAATTTACGGGACGAGGGGAACTCGACGAAATATATGGAGCCAAGTTTATTATGCTTGACGACATCGATACGTTTAAGAACTATCAGAATCATTGCAGATTACTTTCAGATTCCAACTATGTACTGGTAGAGCAAAATCTATTTTTGCGTCACGGTTATTCGGTTTTCAAGAAGACTGAAGCAATAGAAAAAAATCGCCAAGTTTCCGATATGCCCCTACATTTTTTCACAATCGTTCTCAATGGACAACCGTTTATTCGTTACCATATCCAAGTTTTAAAAGAGTTACCTTTTCAGTGGCACTGGCATATTGTTGAGGGTGTAGCAGACTTGAAGCACGATACAGCTTGGTCTTTAAACTCAGGGGGAAAAATTGCGGACGAAATTCACAACAACGGACGCAGTAATGACGGAACTGCTGAGTACATTGACGAACTGGCAAGACAATACCCTGAAAACGTTACAGTATATCGCAAACCGGCAGGTGTTTTCTGGGATGGAAAACGCGAAATGACGAATGCGCCATTGACAAACATTAGAGAGGAATGTTTGCTGTGGCAATTGGATGTAGATGAACTGTGGACAGCCGAGCAAATTTGTACTGCGCGGCAGATGTTTATCAATCATCCTGAAAAAACAGCAGCTTTCTACTGGTGCTGGTATTTTGTTGGAGAAAATCTGGTTATTAGCACTCGCAATTGTTATGCTCAGAATCCTCAACAAGATTGGTTGCGTACTTGGAGATTTAGGCCGGGAGCATTTTGGGTCGCACACGAACCCCCAATATTAGCGGAACCCAATCCTGACGGTTGGCGCGATGTGGCTGCGGTCAATCCTTTTTTACACGAAGAAACTGAAGAAGCCGGGCTAATTTTTCAACATTTCGCTTACGCCACAATAGAACAGTTGCGTTTTAAAGAGGAATACTACGGTTATGCTAATGCTGTTGCTAAATGGACCCAGTTGCAGCGGCAAACGAGATTCCCGGTTTGCTTGAGTCAGTATTTTCCCTGGGTTAAAGATTTAACGGCGGTCGATACTGCAAAGGCTTGTGACATTCAGCCGATCGCGCTGAAAGAAAAAGATAGCAATACCTGGAAGTTTGTACAAGTACCTCAGCAACAAAAGTCTGCCAAACCTCAAAAGCCATTTCCCCAAATAATTGTAGACGGCGTATTTTTTCAGCGCTATAAAACTGGAATTGCTCGGGTATGGAAGTCTCTCTTAGAAGAATGGGTAGAAAACGGTTTTTCCGAACACGTAGTTGTTATTGACAGAACGGGAACAGTGCCGGAAATTCCCGGCATCCAGTACCGTCCTTTGCCTGGTTACAACTATGACACAGTGGATGCCGATCGCGCAATGCTACAGCAAGTTTGCGACGAACACAGTGCAGACTTATTTATCTCGACTTACTACACAACTCCCCTATCAACTCCCTCTGCATTCATAGCGTATGACATGATTCCAGAAGTTGAAGGAGTAAATTTAAGTACACCGATGTGGCGTGAAAAGCATTTCGGGATTCGCCACGCATCTGCATACATCGCAATTTCCGAAAATACAGCCCGTGACTTAGTAAAGTTTTTTCCAGATATTGCCTCAGATTCAGTAACTGTAGCTCATTGCGGAGTTAACAGTAAATTTTCACCAGCGAGTCCAGAGGCAGTTAATCATTTTAAAAACAAGTACGGTATATCAAAGCCATACTTTCTTTTGATCGGGCCTGGAATCGGCTATAAGAATGGAACTTTGTTTTTCCAGGCTTTTGCTCAACTTGAAAGCAGACAAGGGTTTGAAATTGTCTGTACGGGTAGCGATTTGTTATTAGATACAAAGTTTAGAGACTATACATCAGGTTGTGCGGTGCATATCGTACTGCAACTGAGTGATGAAGAGTTGATAGCTGCTTATTCCGGTGCTATTGCACTGGTTTATCCGTCGAAGTATGAAGGTTTTGGCTTGCCTGTGCTGGAGGCTATCGCTTGTGGATGTCCAGTCATTACTTGTGCAAATGCGTCTATACCTGAAGTCGCAGGAAAAGCCGCATTATATGTGAACGATACTGATGTTAGCGGACTGGCGAATGCGCTTTGCGAAGTGCAAAAACCGGATGTTCGCAAGGCCTTAATTGCTGCCGGTCTCAAACAAGCGCAAAATTTTTCGTGGTCGAAAATGGCGAAAACGGTGAGTTTGGCTTTGATAGATGCAGCATTCTTGCCTTTAAAGCTGCGGTTAATCAATTTAATCGTTTTCCCAAATTGGCTAGCATCAGAAGAGACGATTTGCGAAGAATTTACACAAGTTATCAGGGCGATCGCTTTTCACCCCGATCGAATGAAGATGACATTACTTGTAGATACTGGCAACATTTCTGACGAGGATGCAAATCTGATTTTATCCAGTGTCACTATGAATCTGCTGATAGAAGAAGATTTGGACGTTACTGAGTGTGCCGAAGTTTCCTTGGTAGGACAACTGGAGGAAAAACAGCGGGAAGCGCTGTTGAGTCGCATCCAGGGTAGACTTGTCTTAGAGAACGAAAATAAACAGGCGATCGCAGCAGCAAAAGCAGAAAACCTTCCCTGCTGCGATCTCGCTAGCTTCAGTCGCAACCGAGCCGTCCAATCAGAAACAGGAGATTGGCAGTTCATTTTACCAGAAAGTGTATTTCTCACAATTTCTCAAAGACCCAATAATTTTAACGAAAAAACCCCCGCCCTTTTCTACTTAGAATACCTCCAAAGAAACTGTCCGACTATCGATTTAGATACCTTGTCGCGCGTAGCTTCAAGTCTTGAAAATACATCTTGGGACGAACCTGTATCAGCGACGGATTTAAACAATTTTGCTGTAGTCGCCTTGATAGAAGCAGAGCAGTGCCAGGAATCATCCCTCAAAGAAATATATATTAATACAGCTTTAGAAGCCTTAAAGAGTGCAGTAGATTTATACAATCATCCACTCTGTGCAGCTCATTTTGCCCTAGTTCTTGCCCTGACTGGAGAATCCGATGAAGCAATTAAAGAAGCTTTTCATTTTTTGGTATCCCTTGGTATTCAGCAGTCTGCTGGCAGCTCACTAGAAAAAATTCCTCCAGCTCTTGTTTATCTGCCGCCGACTGATAGTAGTTTGAAGATGTACCAAGCAGAACAGCTAACTCAAATTTTACAAGCCGAAGACGCTCGCAGTCAATCGATATTATTGTTAATTGAAGCACTAGGTCGATCGCAGATAATTTCTTACAATGAATTCGGAATGAGGCTGCTGCACCTAACGGCTCAAGTTTTACCAAATTCTGGTTCCATAAATTTAAAAATAGGAGTATACAGTCTGCTAAACGATCAATCGGAAGGAGTCATGTATTTGCACCGTGCCAAACAAATTTCCTCGAATTCCGCACCCGTGCTGCAAGCTCTATACATCGCCTCTAAAGATTTAGAGCAGATAGAATATGCCCAGGAATGGCTAAATTTTGCTCGACAATTGGCTCAACAGCATCCCAATTCTCTAGAGTGGAGATGGACTGAATTAGAAGTTAACAGTCCCTTCACTTATGTGCCTTTTGAAACTCAACTTTTATTGGCAGTTGAACCGAGGTTTTACGGTTGTATAACCAGCAGCGTATTGATTGCCGAAACAGACTGGTTTGAAAAAGAAATGGAATTTTGGCGCAGTGCAATCGCACCAGGCATGACTGTTATCGATGTGGGTGCTAATGTAGGAGTTTACACCTTTAGCGCTGCTCTGCGAGTCGGTTCCCAAGGGCACGTGCTGGCAGTAGAGCCTTTTTCTGGCTGCGTTAGCTATTTGCAAGAAACCTGTAGAATAAATCATCTAAACTGGGTGAAAGTCTGTGCCGGTGCTGCCAGCGATCGCTCTGGAACAGTTCGCTTATCTCTTTCCCCTGCCAGTGAATTAAACAAAATCGCCACTGGCGAAGCTGTCGCAGAAATGCAGCCAGACTCTTTTGAAGAAGTCACCTGCTTTACTCTAGACAGCTTGATGGAGCAGGAAAACTTGAGCCGAGTAGATTTCCTCAAAATAGATGTTGAAGGTCACGAACTGTCAGTATTGACAGGCAGCGACAGAATATTATCTGAATTTGCTCCCGTCATTATGTATGAAAATATTGTTGCCGGAAGTAAAGACAGCAATTTACCTGTTGCTGACTACCTTAGAGGGAAAGGATATCAATTATTCCGCTATCAACCTTACCTGCAAAAACTAATTCCTGTAAACTCCGCCGAGGAGTTGCACGGAAACATGAATATCATCGCTTTACCCCCAAATCAAAGTTACCTATTAACTCAAGAATAATCAGTTTTGGAAAAAGAAAAGGATACTTTGATTATGACATTTTTTATTGAAAGTTTAAAGAAAAGCGGTCATTTAGAACAAATTAACATGACAGTTTGTAATGTTGGCTGTCGTAAATTAACAAGCCAAGATGACTATGGCAGCCAGGGATGGAATATTTTTGCACCTCGCCTGACTATCTACGGTTTTGATGCAGATGCAGACGCTTGCGAAGCCGCCAATGCTGACCTTGAAGCACGACAAGTCAATTGGACTGAAAAACATATTCCTCTAGCCTTAGCAAAGTCTGTAGGTGAATCTACACTTTATGTCACACAACATCCCATGTGCAGTTCGCTTTATCCACCGAATGAACCTTACTTGGAGCGTTTTTCAGGACTACCCGAACTTGTGAACTTAGATTTTTGTATTGAACTTGAAACCACCACTTTAGATGAGTTCTGCCAGCAGGAAGGAATTGATGAAATAGATTTCCTGCAAATTGATGTTCAAGGTGCTGAAGTTTTGGTATTAGAAGGTGCAGTAGAAATTTTAAAACGAAGTATTCTAGCTGTTCAAGTTGAAGTCTCGTTTTCAAATTTATACTTAAATCAACCTTTGTTTGCAGATGTAGATATCTATCTCAGGAACCAAGGTTTTACACTATTTGATTTAACAGGTGCTCGCCGTTTCCGCAGCCATTCCCCTATTGGTTCAACCCTCCGCGGCGGACAATTACTGTGGGGAGATGCGTTTTACTTCCGCGATTTAATTGGAGAAGACATTGATCCAAATATGACAACACCTGACAATATTCTTAAATTGGCTTGCATTGCCGATATTATGAATTTCCCGGACTACGCTTTAGAATTATTGGAATATCTGACTTTGCAACATGGCAATAACCCCCAATATAACTTTGCCAACAATATCATTGAGGGCCTAGCTCAATTTCCCGAGCTAGTCAAGCAGGGACTAGGTTCCCTGCCTATCGTTGCCAGAATTCGGGATTATATTAGTGATTGTGATATTGACTCGTTTGAGAGTATAGCTTAATAAGGCTAACTTTGGAGATAGATTTGCCACATCTGCTCGTATGCTTTTTCCATCTCTCGCGTAAACTGCTGGGCATTCCAAAGCGGAGCAGTTTGCCTTGACTGCCGCAGTTTCCACGAAATTTGTTGCCGCAAAGCAGCATCTTTCCCTAAGCGAATTCCCCATTCCACATATTCTTCATCAGTCCAAGCAATTCCCTCTGTTACCCCTGCATTCATCATCATAGTATAGCTGTTGCGCGCCGCAAATTGCTGCCCGACTCGCGTCACCAAGGGAATGCACATCCAAAGAGTTTCTAGAGTAGTTGTGGCTCCATTATAAGGATAAGTATCCAGAACTACATCCGCAATACCTAAGTTAGCTCGGTGAACTTCCTCTGAAGTAACTCTTGGCAAAAATCGCAGACGATCGCCCTCCAAACCCTCTTCTTCGGCTAGCTGGTTAAAGAACTTTTGAATCGATTTTTCATCCGCTACCCCTTTGATTAGAAAGTAACTGTTCGGGACTTCTTTTAAAATTTTCATCTGTAATCGCGCTGTATCGGCATGTCGTTTGTAACCGATCTGATTACTCATATATACAACAGCTTCACTCTCAATGTTCAATATATCTCGACGCAAATTTGGTATCCCCACCTCAAAACCATTCACAGCAATATAAGTTTGTGGCAAGCGCCAGATTTTTTCACTGTAATAATCCTGTGCTGATTGCGGCAGCACGTAGGGATCGGCCATAAAGTAGTCAATACTAGGTAATCCCGAAGCATCCCAACCTAGCCATGTAGCTTGAATGGGTGCAGGTTTCATAGCCATCACCTCACAATTAATATCTAAAGTAATGCTGTCAATATCGATTAAAATATCAATTTTATCTTCAGCTATTTGCTCAGCAATATTGACGGCCGACAGACCGCAGTTGTAAGCTTTGTCAACCTGATTTGCATACCATTCCTCTAAAAAGTGAGTTTTCTCTTTATAGTTGATAAAATAACCGTGAATTTGAAAGCTATGGTGGTCGTGGTACTGAAATAGCCATCGGGCTAGCCAGCCCACAGAATGCCGCCTCAGGCAATGAGATAGATAGCCAATCTTTAAAGGCTGATGATAAACGCTGTTGCTTCTCCGTGCTAAATGTTGCTGTCGGGAGCGTTCTATCTGTTCTCTGGCATAAATTTCAACATTAGCTTGGCATAAATGAGACAATTGGTTGCGAATTTGTCTGTCATGCGGGGGATTATCCTGAAAGTACGGAAAAAAGAAACTGGTTACAAACAGCTTGTTGACTGTAGTCGATCCAATATCTCTTGGCTGTTCTGTTATTAGTAACTCTAGCCTTTGCAACAGTTTCTCGATTACCGAAACAGCTTCTTTCCAGTGCCCACCTGCACTCATTAACCCCCGCAAAATTAAGTGTTGAGCATAAACTTGATTGGCTAAATCAGTAGCGACAGACTCGAACAACTTAGCTGTCTTTATCCCTTCCTCGTACAGACCGAGATTCTGATAGAAACAAGCCAGGTTGTACAGCAGCTCAGGATGCTCTGCATCTAGGCGCAAACCCAACTGAATGAAGCGTACTGCCAGTGCAGGCAGTCTTAACAAGTAGCCAATTTCTACAGAAGTTGCTACTATAATGCTGATATAATCTTCAGGCTTAGAGACATGAGCCAGACAAGCTTCTGCAAACTTCAGTGTCGCCGGCTGCGCGGGAGTGCCATTCAAAACAATTTGCAATACTTGCATTAATAGCTCGGCATCTACCTCTATCCCTGGCTGTAACTGGAGTATCTCTATTAAACCATAAGAAGTTAGTTCGTCGGCTGTAAAAATCTCAAGGTAGACAGAAAGAGCGATCAAACGCAGCAAATTGTTAACATCTTCGGGATTGATTTCCCGCAAATGCTGTCGTATCGTCCAAGCAACAGAGTAGTCGGACAAAGCTTCCCTACGCTCTGTTTCTGTTTCCAGCACCTTGAACAGTTCGGCTGTCCATTGTTCAACTTGTTCCGGCTCTCCCTCTGCTATGCCCAGCAACCAAGTCGTCTGAGCTTCAGCTTCATGCCCCTGCAACAGCAACGCCAAACCCAAATGCCAGTAATATACCTTGACAGTCGGTTGTGCTGCAATAGCCTCCTCGTACAGCTTCGCAGCCTGATTATAATTTCCTTCAATAAAGTATTTATAAGCTTTCTGTTGGTGCAAATCGACCTGCTCAGTTAATAAAATTTGAAATAGCGATACTAGCATCTAGATTATTAGAGTGCGATCACTAAAAATTTTTATAAGATAAATGGGTAGGGTCAAGAACACTACCCACTCGTTAAAAAAGGTTGAAACTAAGCTTACAGGAAAAAATTTCCCGTTTCACACCAGTTCTACTTGGCCACTATGGTATAGTCAGCGTTGTTTTTACAGGCTAGATCGGTGTCCGAATTGTCTACTGCGCCAACTATTGTTGGAGTGAAAACACCAGCAACTTGTTTCTCGCACAATACAGCTGTGCTAGTTTTTTCCGTAGCGCCAGCTTGTTTAATTAGAGACACAACTCCAATGTACGCTTTGAGTGACTGAACTTGGGATGAAGCTAGATTTCCAACAGTGCTAGTAGTTTTGTCAACAGTTCCTGGTTCGATAGAGTATTTGTAATTTGTAGTTTCAGTGCGGATACCAAGCCCCAACTCCTCAACTTTACCTAGGAATTGACCGTTTTCCGCAAATGATGCTTGTTGTGCTCGGTTCATCGAACCAGAGTACTGCTTAGCCTCTGACTGCTTAGCTTTGTTGGCTTGGTTTAGGAAGGATGGCAAAGCAATGGCAGACAGAATGCCAATGATGATGATCACGACCAGCAGCTCAATCAGCGTAAAACCCTTGTCTCCCTTTTTGTTGAGGTGTTGCAAGAACTTAGCCTTAAATTCAGTCTTCATATGTCGTTTCTCCTAGAGGGGGGGATGCTTGATTTCTAACTCTTATACGTAACTTACCCACTATCGATCGCTTTTATATCACCCCGGGCAAAGTTTTTTTGGAGCAGGCGGACTGAAACGCACAGTGACGCTCAAGCGCGCTCCAAAAGCACGTACAGAAAGGCTTCTAGATTAGTTAATAGTTCCTTGATCTCTTCAAAAGCCTTTTCTTGGCTGACCCGATCAAGGGTAACGGGGTCTACTGGTCTGATTTTGAGCCACCTATCCACGAGGGACATCATAGACTGCGCTCCGTCCCACAGAGGCAGTAAGCAAGCCGCCATACTGCTCTCTATCCCGATCGGTACTAAAGTAGGCAAAGTGACATAACTGCTAATTTCAAAAGGTTTTTGGTTGCCAATGGAGTCAATCAGGTCTGCTCTAGGCTGCGGTGTCCTGAGCTGAGGATGCAGATGCACTTTTGACTGCTGCCAGTCAGCTAAAATCCAGTCCGAAACAGGCACCAACGAATGAGTTTGGTTGGGATGAGCGCACCAAAAGTCAAGCAGGCGGTGAACGGGATGTAACAGTTCAAACAGATGTAGCCGCTCTTCGATAGAAATTTCCGGCAAGCTCATTCCTAGAAATGCCGGTAGGTTATCTGACTCTTTGAACAAATCAGTCACGTCCCACTGCCGCCAATTCACCATGCTAATAAATTCTAACTCCGCCTCTGTTAATGCTCTAAACACTTCAGGAATAGTAAAACCTTTATCTCCTATCAACAAATAGTTGGCCAGCATCCACTCGTCTGTTTTTTCACCAGTATGAATCCACGATCTTGCCTTGATAACAACCTCATTCTTGAGGGATTCTACTATTTCTCGGGCTAACCCAATCTCCATTTCTGTTGGGTTTTCATCCATTAAACCCATAACTTTAAATGCTTTTTGAACGTCCAAAAATGTACTGCGCTGGATGGAGCTGTGGAGGTTGGTGCGAATAATTCCATCTGGTTTCAAAACAGATTTCATGGCTTGCAATCCGACAACTGCGTCTGGTAAGAGATAAAGCACCTCGTCAGTGTTGATATAATCAAACTGCTGGTTTAAGCTAGGCAGTTCCTCAATTGACAGAGCATGAAACTCAATATTCTCAAAGCCGTGATATTGCAAGCGCTGTCGAGCTAGCTTAACAGACTCTTCGGATAAATCGATGCCAACAATTTTGGCTCCCGGATTTGCCTCTGCCAAAATTAACGATTTGTACCCGCTGCCGCAGCCGGCATCTAAAATAACTTTTCCTTCAGTTTCTATGACTTTCTGATTTCTTATATAGTAAGCTGTTACCAAATTATGGAGATAGAGAGTCTGATAGTTATTCTTAGGAGATGTCTCTAGGGGAATTCGAGGATAAGGAGCATTGTCAAATTGTTGACGAATTTTCTCTATTAACTCTGATTCTTGGGTATCCATTCTTAATCGCTCCTGATGTTGCTAAATTGTGCTGGGGTACTGCCTATTCTAAGATGTAAAGGTATCTGATCTGCGCCTCGCTTGGGAAAAGCGATCGCCCCCCCCTCACGTCCCAACTGCAAGCCCACCCCCAACACATACTTGCAATAATAGTCGGAAAACCAGATTATATAACCAACGACCACCTCCATGAACACCAACATCAGCCCCATCCTCAAAGTATTCACCCTATCCGCCGCCCTTTCCCTAGCCATCAAGTACGCAGGGCCTAGCTTATCCATACCCTCAACCGACCTCAACGCCCTAATCGCCGTCTTTTCCCCCAGTCTGATCCTAGCAGCTATCCTCGGCTGGCGATCGCGCCAACAGCCAAGATAGGGGCGCGATCACCCCTATCGCAGCTTGATACTTTACTCTCAATCCTCCCCCTCTTCTAAGATTTGATCCAGAAAACCAGAAACTGAAACAATCTTAGTATTGCCCAAAGTTTCTACTTCAGTAAAATCTCGATCGCCAGTTATTAAAAAATTTGCATTACCAGCCAAAGCACAAGCGAGAAATTTAGCATCTTTCCTATCCCTCGGAAAATCTATAGCCTTTCTCAGAAAGATGAGGTATGATGTTACTGACACTTATTCATGAGGGTCAAACAGAGAACACACGATGAATGAACTATAATTATATGGTTCAGTAAAGCCACGCGAAAGCGATAGCACACATAATAGCATTTTTCTGACAGCACGATCTGGTTGACTTACAACACGTTTACTTGTACCAAACTTCATACATT